>JBFHII010000151.1:0-6652 GCA_041596535.1 Breoghania sp.
AGGCCGTGGTCGATCAGTTGCGGATTGCCCGATGCCTCGGCGGCACGCGCGATCTCGTCCTCGCCGCCGCCGGCCAGGATGCGTTCGCGCACCGGCCCGTCGATCATCAGTAATTCGGAGATCACCGTGCGGCCCGCGTAGCCCGTACCCCGGCAGGCTTCGCAGCCCACCGGCCGCCGGAACCCGCCGCCCTGCTCGCCGACCCTGCTGCGCAGCGCCGGCGGAAGCTCCGATACCGCCAGCGGTGCGCTGCACCGGTCGCACAGGGTGCGCACCAGCCGTTGCGACAGCACCGCGCGGACGCAGGCCGCCACCAGATAGGGTGCTGTGCCCATCTCGATCAGCCTGGTAATCGCGGCGGCGGCGGAATTGGTGTGCAGCGTGGAGAGCACCAGATGACCCGTCAGCGAGGCACGGATGGCGATTTCCGCCGTCTCCAGGTCGCGGATCTCGCCGATCATGATGATGTCGGGGTCCTGGCGCAGGATCGAGCGCAGCGCGTTGGCGAAGTCGAGGCCAACCTCGGGATGCACCTGCACCTGGTTGATGCCCGGCAACTGGTACTCCACCGGATCCTCGACGGACACCAGCTTGCGCTCGCGCGCGTTGAGCTGGCGCAGCGCGGTGTAGAGCGTCGTGGTCTTGCCGCTGCCGGTGGGGCCGGTGACCAGAAAGATGCCGTTGGGATCGGACAGCACGTCGTCGAGCTTCGCCTGGATATCCTTCGAGAACCCCAGCTTGTCCCAGTTCAGATTGGCTTCCTCGCGGCGCAGCAACCGGATCACCGTGCTCTCGCCGTGCACCGTCGGCAGCGTGGAGATGCGCAGATCGATGTTGCGCCCGCGAATGGTCACCGACACGCGGCCGTCCTGCGGCACGCGGCGCTCCGTGATGTCCATCCGCGCCATGATCTTGACGCGCGAAATCACCGCGGCGCGCGCTCCTGGCTCGATCTTCTCCACTTCCTGCAGATAGCCGTCGATGCGGAACCGCACCTGCAACCCGTATTGATCCGGCTCCAGATGCACGTCGGAGGCCTCGCGCTCCAGCGCGGCCGACAGGATGCTGTTGACCCGCTGGATGGTCGGACCATCGCTGGCCAGCGCCTTGAGATGCTCGACATCGCTGTCGTTGACGATCGCTTCGTGCACGCCGCCCTCGGCCTCGACCGACACCGCGTTCTCGTAGAGCCGCTTGAGCAGCTCCGCGATCTGCTTGCGGGTGGCGGCCACGATCCGGATCTCGGAATCAAGCAGATACTCGATCGCCGAGATCGCCGCCTTGTCGAGCGGGTCCGCCATGGCGACCCAAAGCGCCTCGCCCTCGAGCCGTACCGGAACCACGGCATTGGCGGCGAGGAACTTCTGCGTCAGCAGATCGTCCAGAATGGGTTCGTCCGGCGGCTGCATCTCGGAAAGCAGCGGGATTTCGAGCCACCGCGACCAGAAGCTCGCCAGTTGCTCGTCGCTTAGAAGGCCCAGTTCGGTGAGCACCGTATCGAAGCCCGCCTTGGTCTCGCCGTAGGCGCGCCGGGCACGGGCGACGGCGGCCTGGTCGAGCATCTCCATTTCCAGGAGTGCCGCCGACATGCTATCAATGAACGCCTCGCGGCTTGCGCCGAATTGCTGCACGACTGACATACTCCGAAACCCATTGCCGGACCATGCGACCAGGCCCGATTGAATCCGTAGCCGCCAGTAAAACACAACGCTCATGCTCCGACTAACCGACAATTCCTCTTTTCCCGTTCTGTGGCGGGCGGCCGGGCGATTCCTGACGTGGTGGCGCGACGAACTCGCCCAGTGCTGCGCGCCGCTGAGCTCCTCCGTAGCGGGGCGGATGCTGTCACGCGGCTCCAGGCGCGGCGCCCGCGTCAGCCTGTCGAAAACCGCCGGCGGGACCGATGCGGCGCCCTTCCACGCAGCACTCGAGGCGCCCTCGTGGAGCCTGCTGCACACGCGGCTGAAAGCGGCCGGCAAGGAGCGCGAGCCGGTCACCGTGGAGCTGGACGAGGATCTGTATCTGTCGCGCGTCGCCTCCTACCCCGCCGGTGCGCTGGCGAATCTCGACACGATCGTCGATCTGGATGTCGAGAAATCGACGCCCTTCGATCCCGACACGGCCTTGTGGAAGTGGCGCGTTCTGGACCGATCCGGCGGTCATCTGCGCGTCGAGACGGTGATCCTGCGCCGCAACCACATCCTGACGATCCTCAATCTCGCAAGCGAAGCGGGCATCGAGATCTCCGAGATCACCGCCGCCGGCGCCCCCCCGCTGCGGCTGCTCAAGCTAACCACGGCGGCTGACCGCCGGCGGACATTCTGGCGGCGCGTCAACCTCGGCCTTGCGGCAGTCATCGTGCTGCTGGCGCTGGGGGCGGCCGGCACGGCCTACCAGAAGCGCAGCGCCGCGGCCGTTGAACTCGAGGCGCAGGTCACCCAGGCCAAGACCCGGGCACTGCGTTTGCGCAAGGCGCAAGCCGAGGCGGAGGCGCAGTTCGAGACCAACGCGCTGCTGCAGCGTGAAAAGGCCCGCTCCCCCTCGCTGGCCGGCGTCTGGAACGCCCTGTCCGAAACCCTGCCCTCCGGCGTTTGGCTGACCGAGATGCAGATCAGCGGGCGCAACGGCCGGATCAGCGGCTTTGCCGACAGTGCCGCGCCGCTGATCGAGAAGCTCGAGACACTGGACCAGCTCTCCGGCGTGTCCTTCGTCAGCCCGGTGACGATGAATCCCGACGATCGCAGCGAGCGTTTCGACATCTCGTTCACGCTGGAGGTGAGCGATGGTTGACGCGCCCTTGACCCCCGGCACGGGACAGTCGGCGGATTTCTCCGTGTTGCGGCCGCATGCCCCCTCGCTGCGGCACTCCCTTGGCGTGCTGCCGGGCCGCATCGCGGCGCTGACCCTGCTCGCCGGGCTGATGGCAAGCCTGATCGCCTTTGTCGCCGTGCCCGCCTACGACAGCTACACGGCGCTCGGCGCGCAGATCGAGACCGCGCGCATCAATCTCGGTCGCTTCCAGCGTATCGCCTCCGGCCAGGCGCCCGCAGAGTCGATGGAGACTGGCGCTTCGGAAGGCCAGGCGTGGGACGGTCAGGCATGGGAGGGCCAGAGCCAGTCGATCGTCGCCGCGAAAGTCCAGGAGTTCATCCAGACACAGGCCCGCAACAACGCGGTTTCCGTCATCAGCGTGTCGCCGCTGCAGGCCCGACCCTTCGAGAAATTCCGCACCATCGGCCTGCGTATCGAATGCGAGGGCGAGATCGGCGCGATCCGGGACCTGATCGGCGCCATCGAGAATCACACGCCGTTCATCTTCGTTGCCGGGCTTGATCTCCGCCGCCAGCTCATCTTCGGCGAACGGGCCCCGGGCCAGAAGCTGCCGCTGTCGCTGCGGCTTGACGTTCATGTGCCGCTCAAGGTCGCAGAGGAGGACGGTTGATGCGCGCCCGCCTTCTGCCGCCGGTGCCGACACTCATCCTCTGTGGCCTGCTGGTGCTGAGCGCCGCGGGATTTGCGGATCTGCTGCGGCACCAGGTCGACATTTCGCCGCTGCGCGCCAGTTCCGCGAACAGTCACGCGCCCGCGCCCGAGGAGCGCAGCCTTCCGGAATGGGATGCGCCCGACCCCGCCACCCTGACCGCCATCGTCGAGGCGCCGCTGTTCATCCAGGGCCGCACCATGCCCGGCGACATCGTCGCCGAAGAGGTGTCCGTCCCCGTCGAGCCGGAGCCCGAACCGATCGTCGCGGCACCACCCCCTCCGCCGCCGCCGCTCGATTACGGGCTGGTCGGCGTGATGATCACCGGCGGCCAGAAAAAGGCGCTGCTGGCGCATGCCTCGACCGGCGCGCAGGTGTGGGTCGGCATCGCAGACACGCTCGCCGCATGGTCGGTTGCGGAGATCGCGGGAAACCGCGTCGTGCTGACCTACAAGGATGTCGCCCGCGAACTGACGCTCTATCCGGGCGACTAGGTCATGAACCCGTACACCGCGCCCCTCAGCTCTCGACGGTGAGCTGGATTCGTTCGGCCGCGAACCGGCTGTGCGACACCTGGATTGGCGCGCCCTCGGCGTCGACGTTCACGATGTCGTTCACCAGCACCGGCGCATCCGGGGCGAGTTTCAGCCACCGCGCTTCCTCGGCATCGCACGGCCGGGCGGAAATATCCGTGCGCAGGCGCGTGTAATCGTCCAGTCCATGCGCCGCCAGCGCCCTGGTCACCGATCCGGTCTCCGCGTACCGGCTGACCAGATCGGGGAACCGCTCGGCGGAAAACCAGCTCGTGGACAGCGAGATCGGCACCCCGTCGGCCACCCGCAGCGTCTCGATGCGGTGAACGGTCTCGCCCGGCTTCAGCCGCAGCTTGTCCACCAGCCACGGCGTCGCCGTCTCGCGGCTTGAGGAAATGAGCCGGCCGCCGGGGGAGCGGGCCTGCCGGCCGATGATTTCGGAAAACCGGGTTCTCGAGGCAATCGGGTAGCTGATCGGCACGCTCTCGACATAGGTGCCCCGTCCCTGGCGCGCCGACAACAACCCTTCCCGCGCAAGTTCCGCCACGGCCCGGCGCAGCGTGTGGCGGTTGACGCCGAAGCGCTCGGCAAGGGCGGCTTCGGCCGGCAGCCGCGCGCCCTGCGGCCAGATGCCGGCGCGGATATCGGCCTTCAGCCGCTCCGCGATCTGCCGCCACAGCGCCACCCCGCCCGCGCGCTCCATCGCGAAGCCGCCCGGCTCCGCACCGAGCTCCGGCGTTTGCGCGTCATCTCCCGAAAGCGTCATCTGCTGTCATCGCTCCGTCATGCTTGCCCGATAGGAATAGCGCCATAAAATATGGTTGTATAGATCACTAGACAATAGAGTGTGACATGCAGCCAGCGAGAGGACCGGCTTCGCGCCGGCAACACGGTTCTAGGAGCACTTGCATGACCCGCCAGGAAGCGATGACCTTGCTTGCGCGCGCGCCAACCGAAAGCCTGCGCGGTGCCTGGGACGCCTGGACCGATCCGCCGGCGGCGGACATGCTACGCGGTCCCGAAAGCGGCATGATCATGCTGCGCGGACGCATCGGCGGCGCAGGCGCGCCCTTCAACCTCGGCGAGACAACCGTCTCCCGCGCCACAGTCCGGCTCGACAGCGGCGAGATCGGCTTTTCCTGCGTGCTTGGCCGCGATCTCGAGAAGGCACGGCTCGCCGCGGTCTTCGACGGCCTGTGGCAGCGCCCTGAGGATCGCGAAGCGGTCGAGACCACGCTGCTCGCGCCGCTCGCGGAATCGCTCGACGCGGAAGACCGGACGGTTCGCGAGGAAGCGGCTGCCACGCGGGTCAACTTCTTCACCATGGTGCGGGGGGAAGACGAATGACCGCATCCGCCCAGGCCTTCACCGGCGGTTTCAATGCGCCGGTCTTCGATGCGCAGGCCACCTTCCGCGCCGTGCTGGATGCTTTTGCGCGTCCCGGCTCGATCGTGCCGCTGACGGGTCGCACCGATCCCCCCAAACCGCTGCCGCCGCTCGCCGCCGACATTCTCTGCGCGCTCGCCGATCCGGAGACGCCGGTGCTGCTCGGCACCGCCCGCGGAGACTCAACCGTCGCCGCGGACTGGCTGCGGTTCCAGACCGGCGCGCCGGCAACCGCGGATCCGGGCGCGGCCAGCTTCGCGGTCGCCACCGATCCCGCGCATCTTCCCGCCCTGTCGCAATTTGCCCAGGGCACGGCCGAATACCCCGACCGCTCGACCACCATTATCGTGCCGCTTGCCCGCCTCACCGGCGGCGACCCTGTGACGCTCAGCGGTCCCGGCATCAAGGGCACGCGACGTTTCGCGCCAAGAGGCCTCAGCGCCGGTTTCTGGCAGCAGGCCGCGGCCAACCACGCGCAATACCCGCGCGGGGTCGACCTGATCTTCGTGAGCGCCGACGCCATCGCGGCGCTGCCCCGTTCCACGGCCATCCGCACAGAGGGGGCGTAGTCCATGTATGTTGCCGTCAAGGGTGGCGAGACCGCCATCCGCAACGCCCACCGCCAGCTTGCCGACAAGCGGCGCGGCGATCGCAAGCTTCCCGACATCACTCTGGAGCAGATCACCAGCCAACTCGCGCTGGCCGTCGACCGGGTGATGGCGGAAGGCTCGCTCTACGACCGCGATCTCGCCGCGCTGGCTCTCAAGCAGGCGCGCGGCGACATGATCGAGGCGATCTTCCTGCTGCGCGCCTACCGCACCACGGCGCCGCGCTTCGGCTTTTCCGAGCCGCTCGACACCACGAAAATGATCGTCGAGCGCCGGATCTCGGCCACCTTCAAGGATCTGCCGGGCGGACAGTTGCTTGGCCCCACCTTCGATTACACCCACCGCCTGCTCGACCCCGAGCTTGGCCAGGAGACTGACACGCCGGCCGCCTTGCGCGCGGAACCCGACGCGGAGACCGCCATTCCCCGCGTCACCGACCTGCTCGGCGCCGAGGGCCTGATCGAGGGCGACGGCGCGCCCGACCCCGAAACGGAAGTCGGCGACCTGACACGCGAACCGCTGTCGTTTCCGGCCGATCGCGATCTGCGGCTGCAGGCGCTGGCGCGCGGCGACGAGGGATTTCTGCTGGGGCTCGGTTATTCCACTCAGCGCGGCTATTCGCGCACCCATCCCTTCGTCGGCGA
>JBFHII010000152.1:0-6638 GCA_041596535.1 Breoghania sp.
GGGCAGGAGCTTCCACAGACCGCCCATCTTCCGCATGTCCTGCTCGTGATGCATGCCGTGGATCACCGATCCGGCGCCGAGGAACAGCAGGGCCTTGAAGAAGGCGTGGGTGAACAGGTGGAACATCGCGACCGAGTAGACGCCGACACCCGCCGCGACGAACATGTAGCCCAGCTGCGACATGGTCGAATAGGCGATGACGCGCTTGATGTCGTTCTGCACCAGGCCGACGGTCGCGGCGAAGAAGGCCGTCGTCGCGCCGATCAGCGTCACCACCGTGAGCGCCGTGTCCGACAGCTCGAACAGCGGCGACAGCCGCGCCACCATGAACACGCCCGCCGTCACCATGGTGGCGGCGTGGATCAGCGCGGACACCGGCGTCGGGCCCTCCATGGCGTCGGGCAGCCAGGTATGCAGCAGGAACTGCGCCGACTTGCCCATGGCGCCCATGAACAAGAGCAGGCAGATCACCGTCATCGCCGTATCGGCCGCGATGTCGTAGCCGAGGAAGTTCATCACCGTGGCCTCGCCGCCTTCGACAAAGCCCTGCGCGTTGGCGAAGATGGTCTCGAAACCGATCGAGTCGAACACGAAGAACAGGCCGAAGATGCCCAGCGCGAAGCCGAAGTCGCCGACGCGGTTGACGATGAAGGCCTTCATGGCGGCCGCATTGGCCGAGGGCTTCTGGTACCAGAAGCCGATCAGCAGGTAGGAGGCGAGACCGACGCCTTCCCAGCCGAAGAACATCTGCAGCAGGTTGTCGGAGGTCACCAGCATCAGCATGGCGAAGGTGAACAGCGACAGGTAGGCGAAGAAGCGCGGCCGGTGCGGATCGTGATGCATGTAGCCGATGGAATAGACATGCACCAGCGACGACACGGTGTTGACGACCACCAGCATGACCACCGTCAGCGTGTCGATGCGCAGCGCCCACTGCACGTCGAGGACGCCGGAGACGATCCAGTCGGAAATGATCACCGTGCTCGGCTCGGTGTGCCCCAGACCGACGGTCAGGAAGGCCACCCAGGAGAGCACGGCCGCGATGATGAGAAACCCGCTGGTGATGTATTCCGAGGCCTTGGCGCCGATCAGGCGGCCAAACAGCCCCGCGACCAGGAAGCCCAGCAGCGGCAGCAGGACGATTGCGTGATACATGCTGCCCCTCAGCCTTTCATCAGGTTGATGTCTTCCACGGCGATCGAGCCGCGGTTGCGGAAGTAGACGACGAGGATGGCGAGCCCGATGGCGGCTTCCGCGGCCGCGACGGTGAGCACGAAGAGCGCGAAGATCTGGCCGACCAGGTCGCCCATGTACGACGAGAACGCCACGAAGTTGATGTTCACGGCGAGCAGCAGCAGCTCGACCGACATCAGAATCACGATGACGTTCTTCCGGTTGAGGAAGATGCCGAAGACCCCGAGCGTGAACAGGATCGCCGCAACCGTTAGATAATGTGCCAGTCCGATTTCCATGGTGCTTGCCTTAACGGATACCCGTTTGTCGCCTCAAAATTCAGGTTGCGCGGTCAGATGCCCTTGCCGCTCTCGACCTTGCGGATCTCGATCGCCGTCTCGGGCGTGCGGGCCACCTGGTCGGCGATGTTCTGCCGCTTGGCGTGCTCCTTGTGGCGAAGCGTCAACACGATCGCGCCGATCATCGCCAGGAACAGCACCATGCCGGCCGTCTGGAAGAAGAAGATGTAGCGGGTGTAGAGCAGCGAGCCGATCGCCTCGATGTTCGACATCTCGCTCAATGCCGGGATCGGGGCCGCCGGCGTCGCCAGCACCTCCGGCGATATCGCCCAGCCGCCGAGCACCAGCAGCAGCTCGATCAGCAGGATGATGCCGATCAGCGCACCGATGGGCAGATACTGCAGGAAGCCCTGCCGCAGCTCGACGAAGTCCACATCCAGCATCATCACCACGAACAGGAACAGCACCGCCACCGCGCCGACGTAGACCACCACCAGGATCATGGCGAGGAATTCTGCGCCAAGCAGCAGGAACAGGCCCGCCGAATTGAAGAAGGCCATGATCAGGAACAGCACCGAATGCACGGGATTGCGCGCCGAAATGACCATGAAGGCCGATGCGACGGTCAGTCCTGCGAACAGGTAGAAGAACAGCGATTGTAGGACCATTCCGGTGTGCCCCTGTTGGCCTTGCGGCATCTCCCGGCGAACCGGGCGTGTCGTCGTCTGTGGCGTCCTAGCGGTAGGGCGCGTCGATGTCGAGGTTGCGAGCGATCTCGCGTTCCCAGCGGGCGCCGTTCTCCAGCAGGCGTTCCTTGGAGAAATACAGCTCCTCGCGCGTCTCGGTGGCGAATTCGAAGTTCGGCCCCTCGACGATCGCATCCACCGGGCAGGCTTCCTGACAGAAGCCGCAGTAGATGCACTTCACCATGTCGATGTCGTAGCGCGTGGTGCGGCGCGTGCCGTCGTTGCGCCGCGGCCCCGCCTCGATGGTGATGGCCTGGGCCGGGCAGATCGCCTCGCACAGCTTGCACGCGATGCAGCGCTCCTCGCCGTTGGGATAGCGGCGCAGCGCATGCTCCCCGCGAAAACGCGGGCTCACCGGCCCCTTCTCGAAGGGGTAGTTGATGGTCGGCTTGGGCTTGAAGAAATAGCGCATCGACAGGAAGAACGCCGATACGAATTCCTTCAAGAACAGCGATTTGGCGGCTTGATCAAGTCTCATCGCCCGCGCCTTTCCTCATTCCCTCGCGAACCCCGGGTCCGCGCCTTGACTGTGTGTCGGCTAGCCGCCGGCGAATGTTGCGCCGGCCATATAGCCGATTGCCGGAATGCCCAGCATCAATAGAACCAGCAGCCCCCGTTCGACGGGAACGCTGTTGCGGTGCAGCCACGCCGCGAATGGCGTGGCCTCACCTTGGTTGTTTCTCGCCGTCCAGCCGCGCAACGCGCCCAGCGCCAGACGGTAGTCGATCCAGCCGATGTAGAGGCCGATGCCCGCCCCGATGAGGCCGGCCAGGGAGACATCCATGCTCCCTCCCCTACGGCGCCCAGTCCATGATCCGCAGCACCGCGGCGACGATGAACACCATCGCCAGCGACAGCGGCAGGAACACCTTCCAGCCCAGACGCATCAGCTGGTCGTAGCGATAGCGCGGCACCATGGCCTTGACCATCGCGAACATGAAGAACACGAACAGCGCCTTGATCAGGAACCAGATGATCCCCGGCACCCAGGTGAACGGCGCGATGTCCAGCGGCGGCAGCCAGCCGCCCATGAACAGGATCGTCGTCAGCGCGCACATCAACGCGATCGCCGCGTATTCACCCAGCATGAACATCATGTATGGCGTGGAGCCGTATTCGACCATGAAACCGGCGACCAGTTCGGATTCCGCTTCCGGCAGATCGAACGGCGGCCGGTTGGTTTCCGCCAGCGCCGAGATGAAGAACACGATGAACATCGGGAACAGCGGCAGCCAGAACCAGTTCAGGAACGACAGCCACGGCAGGCCGATCGACGTGGCCAGGCCGGTCTGCTGCGCCATCACGATGTCGGTCAGGTTCAGCGAGCCCACGCACAGCAGCACGGTGACGATGACGAAGCCGATGGAAACCTCGTAGGAGACCATCTGGGCCGCGGAACGCAGCGCGCCGAGGAAGGCGTATTTCGAGTTCGACGCCCAGCCGCCCATGATCACGCCATAGACCTCGAGCGAGGAAATGGCGAAAACGAAGAGAATGCCGACGTTGATGTCGGCGATCACCCAGCCGTCCGCGACCGGAATCACCGCCCAGGCGGTCAGCGCCAGCGTCACGCTCAGCAGCGGCGCCAGCAGGAAGACGCCCTTGTTGGCGCCGGACGGGATCACCGGTTCCTTGAGCACGAACTTCAACAGATCGGCAAAACTCTGGAACAGTCCCCAGGGGCCGACGACGTTCGGGCCGCGGCGGATCTGCACCGCCGCCCAGATCTTGCGGTCGGCATAGAGGATGTAGGCGATGATCAACAGCAGAGCCACCAGGAACAGCAGGCTCTGCGCCAGCATGATCACGAATGGAAAGCCGTATGTCGTCCAGAAGTCGCTCATCAAGATCCCGGTCCCCTATTCCGCGGCTTCCAGCGCGCGTGCCGCGGCTTGCGCCGAGCATTCGGCCATGACGGCGGATGCCCGCGCGATCGGGTTGGTCAGATAGAAGTCCCTGACCGGCGAAACGAAGGAAGCCTTGCCCGGCTTGCCCATGTCGGCGAGCTTGACCACATCGGCGACATTCGCCGGCGTGATCTCGTCGATGGCGGCAAAATGCGGGTGCTTCTGATACAGCGCCACGCGCAGTGCCGCGAGGCTGTCATAGCCCAGCGTGTGACCGAGCACCGCGGACAGCGCCCGCAGGATCGCCCAGTCCTCGCGTGCCTCGCCCGGCGGGAACGCCGCGCGCACGGTCGCCTGGACCCGGCCCTCGGTGTTGACGTACAGCCCAGCCTTCTCGGTGTAGGCGGCGCCCGGCAGGATCACGTCGGCACGATGCGCGCCCGCGTCTCCGTGGGTGCCGATGTAGACGGTGAAGGCGGAGCCCAGCGCCTGCATGTCGATCTCGTCGGCGCCGAGCAGGAACATCACGTCCAGATCGCCGGCGTCCGCCGCCTTGAGCTGACCGGCGGCGTCAAGCCCGCCCTTGCCCGGCACGAAGCCGATATCCAGACCGCCCACGCGGGCGGCGGCGGTGTGCAGCACGGCGAAGCCGTTCCAGTCATCGGTGAGCGCGCCGCAATCGTTGGCGACCTTCGCCGCCAGCTTCATCACCGAAGCGCCGGCGCGGCCCTTGAGCGCGCCCTGGCCGATGATGATCAGCGGCCGTTCGGCGCGCTTGAGATCGGCGGCAAAACCGAGCTTGCCCTCGGCCAGCTCCGTCAGC
The DNA here is from genome assembly GCA_041596535.1 of Breoghania sp. Lineage (GTDB taxonomy): Bacteria > Pseudomonadota > Alphaproteobacteria > Rhizobiales > Stappiaceae > Breoghania. Next base: position 4,889 of record JBFHII010000152.1, read on the forward strand.
GTCTCGGCGCCGGCGCCGAGATAATCGTAGTCGTAGGTCAGATCGGCGGCTTCGCCGATCAGCGCCACGGGCAGGTTTCCGGCGAGCCAGCGCTTGCGGATGCGCGCGTTGAGCACCGCCGCCTCGCGCCGCGGGTTGGCGCCGATGATCAGCACCGCGTCGGCATCCTCGATGCCCTCGATGGTCGGGTTGAACAGGTAGCTGGCGCGGCCCTTGGCCGGGGTCAGCGCCGTTCCGTCCTGACGGCAATCGATGTTGGCGGATCCGAGCGCGCTCATCAGGTCCTTGAGCGCGAACATTTCCTCCGCCGTCGACAGATCGCCGGCGATGGCGCCGACGCGCTCGCCGGGCACGCCATCGAGCTTCGCCGCGATCGCCGCGAAGGCCTCGGCCCAGCTCGCCGGCTGCAGCCGGCCGTCGACCTTCACATAGGGCCGGTCGAGACGCTGGGTCTTCAGGCCGTCCCAGATGAAGCGGGTCTTGTCGGAGATCCACTCCTCGTTCACCGCCTCGTTCAGCCGCGGCATGATGCGCATCACTTCGCGGCCGCGCGTGTCCACCCGGATGGCGCTGCCCACCGCGTCCATCACGTCGACGGATTCGGTCTTGGTCAGCTCCCAGGGGCGCGCCTGGTAGGCATAGGGCTTGGACGTCAGCGCCCCGACGGGGCACAGGTCGATCACGTTGCCCTGCAGTTCCGACGACAGCGACGCCTCGAGATAGGTGGTGATTTCCGCGTCTTCGCCACGGCCGATCAGGCCGAGATCCGACACGCCGGCCACTTCCGTGGTGAAGCGCACGCAGCGGGTGCAGTGAATGCACCGGGTCATGATGGTCTTGACCAGCGGGCCGATGTGCTTGTTCTCGACCGCGCGCTTGTTCTCGTGGAAGCGCGAACCGTCGACGCCATAGGCCATCGCCTGGTCCTGCAGATCGCACTCGCCGCCCTGGTCGCAGATCGGGCAATCCAGCGGATGGTTGATCAGCAGGAATTCCATCACGCCTTCGCGCGCCTTCTTGACCATCGGGGTCTTGGTGAAGACTTCCGGCGGCTCGCCGTTGGGGCCCGGACGCATGTCGCGCACCGACATGGCGCAGGAGGCGGTCGGCTTGGGCGGTCCGCCCTTCACCTCGACCAGGCACATGCGGCAGTTGCCGGCAATCGACAGCCGGTCGTGGAAACAGAAGCGCGGAACCTCCGCCCCCGCCGCCTCGCACGCCTGCAGCAGCGTGTACTCGGCCGGGACCTCAACTTCATTTCCGTCGACGATGAGTTTAGTCATGACTTGCTCCGCTCACGCCTCGGACAGTTCGAGCCGATGCTCGATACGCTCGACCCGGAATTCCATACGATCGATCCGACGCAGCAAATGAAGGCCAATAGTGTCGGGTTCGCCAGCCATTGCGCGCTCCTACTCCGCCGCGACCAGCGGCATTGCCGCGGGCTTCGCGTTTGCGGTGAATTCATCGATGCGCGCTTCCATTTCCGGGCGGAAATGGCGGATCAGCCCCTGGATCGGCCAGGCGGCGGCATCGCCGAGCGCGCAAATCGTATGACCTTCAACCTGCTTGGTGACCTGGAAAAGCATGTCGATCTCACGCTTCTCCGCCTCGCCCTTGACCATGCGCTCCATCACCCGCCACATCCAGCCGGTGCCTTCGCGGCAGGGGGTGCACTGGCCGCAGCTCTCGTGCTTGTAGAAATAGGCAAGCCGGGCGATCGCCTTGATGACGTCGGTGGACTTGTCCA
>JBFHII010000153.1:0-6599 GCA_041596535.1 Breoghania sp.
CAGCCGGCGACCGTGATGAAGTTCTCGTAGAGTTTTGAGCCATGCGGGGTGTGGTGCACCTCGGGGTGAAACTGCACGGCGTAGAAATGCCGAGACACGTCCGCGGTGATGGCGAACGGCGCGTTCGGCGAGGTGCCGTAAACCTCGAAGCCCGGCGCGATCTCGCTGACGTGGTCGCCGTGGCTCATCCACACCTGCTCGCGATCGGCCTCGAACCAACCCTCGAGCAGATCGAGTCCGCCGTTCTTGGGCGTCACGTAGGCACGGCCGAACTCCGCCGTCATGTGACCGCGCTCCACCTTGCCGCCGAGCATGTGCATCATCGCCTGCTGGCCATAGCAGATGCCGAGCACCGGAACGCCGAGCTCGAAGACCCGCTTCGGGGGCAGCGGCGCGCCGTCATCGAATACGGATGCCGGACCGCCGGACAGGATCACCGCCTTGGGCTTGAAATCGCCCAGGAAGGCGTCCGTCACTTTCTGGAAGGGATGGATCTCGCAGTAGACGTTCAACTCGCGCAACCGCCGCGCGATGAGCTGGGTCACCTGGGAGCCGAAATCGATGATGAGGATGCTGTCGGTCATGAGGCGGGTTTACCCGGTTGGTGCAGACATTTGAACTGTTTTCGCTAGCGCAATGGCGCTTTTCGTCTCGATGCACATCCGGGCGGCAGTTTGCTTCCGCCTGCGCCCGGACCTGCCGGTTGAGTGGCCTAATCCCGCCGGGACAACGGCTTCAGCAGCTGGCTCAGACGGATCCGGTCCTGCAGGTGCATGCCCTTGAGAATGTCCTTCTCCAGCACCGTCAGGCGATCGCCTATGGCCGCCGCCGTGTCGCGCCCCTTCTTCGTCGGCGTCAGCACGATCAGGCGCCGGTCGGCGGCGTTCTCGCGCTTCTTGAGGTACTTGCGGTCCGCAAGCCGTGTCGCCGCCCGGCTGACGGCCACGGAATCAAGTCCCACCCGCGGCCCGATCTCGCGCACCGACACGCTGTCGGCGCGCATCAGGCTGGCCAGCACCTGCCATTCGGCGAGCGACACGTCGAACTCGTCCGAAACCGCCTTCGCAAGCCGCCGCTCGATCACCCGCGCCGCCGCCATCAGCCGCCAGGGCAGAAAATTGTCGAGCGCGAAAGGCTCGGCCGCCGCTTCCAGAAGGGATCCCTGGAGCGCGAAAAGATCCGGTTTTGTCGCCATGCGCGCCTTCTAGCCGAGCCCGCTCCGCGCCGCCATTGCGCAATTGTTCATTCCACATGAAATGAACCGCGCCGGGAACTATTCCTCGCGGATCATCACGGCAACAAAGAACCCGTCGGTTTCGGTCGACGCCGGCGTCATGGTGATCGAGTTCATGTCCGCCGACCACGGCTGTGCCTTGTCGAAGCCGAAGGTGTCCTGCCAGACCTCGCCCAGCGAGACGATCTGGAAATTCGGGTTGTTGTCGAGGAAGCGGTAGACCTGCTCTTCGTTTTCCTCGGCCAGCACCGAACAGGTCGCGTAGACCAGGCAGCCGCCGGGCTTGACGAAGGCGGCCGCCGTGGCGATGGCGATTTCCTGCTCCGCAATGCGGTCTTCCAGCGCCGCTTCGCTCAGCCGCCACTTGGCATCGGGCCTGCGTCGCCAGACGCCCGTGCCCGTGCACGGAGCATCGACCAGAACCCGGTCCATCTTGCCGACCAGATCGTCCAGCGCGCCTTCCTTGGGACTGCGCACCTGGATGTTGCGTGCCCCCGCACGCGCGATCCGCTCGTGGATCGGCGCCAGCCGGTGCTTGTCGCTGTCGTAGGCGTAGATCTGGCCCTTGTTGTCCATGCCGGCCGCCAGCGCCAGGGTCTTGCCGCCGCCACCGGCACAGAAATCCAGCACCTGTTCGCCCGGGCGGGCAAACACCAGCAGCGAGGCGATCTGGCTGGCCTCGTCCTGCAGCTCGAACCAGCCCTTGCGATAGCCTTCTTCGGCCTGGACATGCGGCATGCGGGCGGCACCCGGCTTGGCCTTCAGCCGCAGGCCGACCGGGGAGATCGCGGTCGGCTGCACGCCGAGCGACTCAAGCCGCGCGGTCACCTTCTCACGGCTCGCCTTCAACGTGTTGACGCGCAGGTCCACCGGCGCGCGGGTCGCCAGTGCCAGTCCTTCCGCCACAGCCTCTTCATCGAAATTGGCGACAAAGGCCGGCCACAGCCACTCCGGCACGTCGGCCTTCACCCAGTCGGGTGCGCCGTCGAGCGAATTGGCGGCAAGCGCTTTCCGCTCGGCATCGCTGAGCGGTTCCGGCGCATGGCGCTCGTCTGCGGCAATCGCCGCATCGAGCCCCTCGACGCCCTTCTCCCACTCCAGCGCATAGACCCCCAGCGCCAGCGCGCGCGGCGACTCGGCGCCCATGCGGAAGGCAAGGGAGGCGCGTTTGCGCAGCACGTCGAAGACAAGGTTGCCGATGACCGTGCGGTCGCCGGATCCCGCAAACCGGTGCTTGATGCCCCAGTCCTTCAGCGCTTCCTGTGCCGGGCGATGACGCGTCTCGATCTCCTCGAGCACTTCGATCGCTGCCGCAATGCGGCCCCCGTCCTTCATGTCAAAACGTCCTTTCGGCTGTCGCGCGTGGCGGCGGCCCGATAATAATCGCGGCCCCCGGTCCGGGGCCGCTCTGCATCACAGATTGCTCGGATAGTTGGGGCTTTCGCGGGTGATTGTCACGTCATGCGCGTGGCTTTCGCGCAAGGAGGCCGACGAAATCCGCACGAAACGCGCCTTCTCCTGGAAATCGGGGATCGACTTGGCGCCCGAATACCCCATGGCGGCGCGCAGGCCACCCGCCAGCTGGTGCAGCACGCTGGACACCAGCCCCTTGTACGGCACCTGCCCCTCGATGCCTTCCGGCACGAGCTTCAGCGTGTCGCGGACCTCGGCCTGGAAATAGCGGTCGGCGGAACCGCGCGCCATGGCGCCGACGGACCCCATGCCGCGGTACGACTTGTAGGAGCGGCCCTGGTGCAGATAGACCTCGCCGGGGCTTTCTTCCGTGCCCGCCAGCAGCGACCCGATCATCGCGCAGGAAGCGCCCGCGGCGATCGCCTTGGCCAGGTCGCCGGAATACTTGATGCCGCCGTCGGCGATCACCGGAATGTCCAGCTTGCCCGCCTCTTCTACGGCTTCCAGGATGGCGGTCAGCTGCGGCACGCCGACGCCGGCGACAATTCGCGTCGTGCAGATCGAGCCCGGGCCGATGCCCACCTTGACCGCATCCGCGCCGGCATCAATCAGTGCCTTGGTGGCATCCGCGGTGGCGACGTTGCCGGCCAGGATCTGGACAGCGTTGGACTGCGCCTTGATGCGCCGGACCATCTCCAGCACGCGCTCGGAATGGCCGTGCGCCGTGTCCACCACCAGCAGATCCACGTCGGCGTCGATCAGCCGTTCGGCACGGGCGAATCCGTCGTCACCGACGCTGGTCGCCGCCGCCACGCGCAACCGGCCCTGCGCATCCTTGGAGGCGTCGGGATTGAGCTGCGCCTTCTCCATGTCCTTGACGGTGATCAGGCCGACGCACTTGTAGTCGCCATCGACCACCAGCAGCTTCTCGATGCGATGCTGGTGCAGAAGCCGCTTGGCCTCTTCCTGGGTCACCGTATCGCGCACGGTCACCAGGCCCTCGCGGGTCATCAGTTCATAAACGCGCTGTTCGGGATCGGAGGCGAAGCGCACATCGCGGTTGGTCAGGATGCCAACGAGACGTCCGGAGGCGTGCGGATCGCCGCTGCCGTTCTCCACCACCGGAATACCGGAGATATGATACTGCTTCATCAGCTCCAGCGCGTCGCGCAGCGTCGACTCCGGTCCGATCACCACCGGATTGACCACCATGCCGGACTCGAATTTCTTCACCTGCCGGACTTCCTCGGCCTGCTGGTCGTGGCTGAGGTTGCGGTGGATAACACCGATACCGCCGGCCTGCGCCATGGCGATGGCCAGGCGCGATTCGGTCACGGTATCCATCGCCGACGAGATGATCGGCAGGTTGAGGGTCAACGATTTGGTGACGCGGGAGCGCAGGTCCGTTTCTCCAGGCAAAACCTCGGAGTGGCCCGGCAACAGAAGCACATCATCAAAAGTCAGTGCTTCACGACCATGGGTCGGTTCGAAAAAAGTGGGCATGCCAATCTCCCTGTGAGGATTCCCGGAGCCGCTCTTGCACCCTGACCAGGTACGAGAGGAAAGGCGTCTCGGCGGTGCCGGAGAAGTTGGCGAGGGTCATTAACACGCTTATGACGCCTTGCAAAGTCATGATGCGCTGCAGCGTCACGACAGTGTCCGCCACTGTGCGCAACTGCGCATGGCGTGAGGATTCCGCGAGCCGCCGACCGGGCAATCGGCAGCCTGCCCGGCGCCGATCAGTTTTCGTGCTGGCCGCGAAAGCCCTTGGCGATGACGAAGAGCTCGGGGCTCTGCTTGCGGCTTGCCGGCGGCTTGACGTGCTGCACCGTCTCGAAGCTCTTCTTGAGGTCCGTGAGCACAACGTTCTCGGCCCCGCCGCGAAACACCTTCGAGAGAAACACGCCGCCCGGCCGCAGCGTCTGGCAGGCAAACTCCGTCGCCACCTCGAACAGGTGGCTGGTGCGCAGGTGATCGGTCTTGCGGTGGCCGGTCGTCGGCGCTGCCATGTCCGAGAGCACCAGGTCGATCGGCTCGCCGCCCAGCGCCTCGCGCAGCGCGTCGGGCGCGTCGTCGTCGAGAAAATCCTTCTGCAGGAAGATCACGCCGGGCATGCCTTCCATCTCCAGGTAGTCGATGCCGACGACCAGCGGCTTCTCGTCGGTCGATCCCACGACCTTGGAGACGATCTGGCACCAGCCGCCGGGTGCCGCGCCCAGGTCGACAACCCGCATGCCCGGTTTCAGAAACTTGTGCTTCTCGTTGATTTCAAGCAGCTTGTAGGCGGCGCGCGAGCGGTAGCCCTCGGCTTTCGCCCGGCGCACGTAAGGGTCGTTGAGCTGGCGCTGCAGCCACAGCGTGGACGAGTTGCGGCGGCCACGCGCGGTCTTCACCCGCACATGCATGCCCCGGTCGCCTGTCCCGCGCCCACTTCCCTCAGCCATCGAGAAATCCTTCCTGCTTGCCGCCGCCGCGGATCGTCAATCACTATTCGGCGCACTCTTACGCGGCTGCGCCCGCCACCGCCACTTTTTTGCGCCCGCACTGATACGCGCCGCGGCGCGCGTGCCCTCAGGGGCCGGAGCGCCGCCGCCGCGGCGGGCGCCGCCGGTTCCTGTCCGCCGCCATCAACTCGGTCAAGATGCCCTCGCGCAGGCCGCGGTCGGCGACCCGAAGCCGCGGGCACGGCCAGCGGCGGCGAATGGCCTCCAGGATGGCGCAGCCCGCGAGCACCAGATCCGCCCGGTCAGCGCCGATGCACGGATTGCTGATGCGCTGCTCATAGCTCATGTCACGGACCTGATCGATCATCGCGCCCACCTGGTCGGATTGCATCCAGGTGCCGTCGACCCGCCGCCGGTCGTAGCGCTCGAGTTCCAGGTGAACGCCCGCAAGCGTCGTCACCGTGCCCGAGGTGCCGAGCATGTGCATTTTGCCGGTGGCGATCGCTTCGGCCAACCGGGGCCCCGTGCCGAACGACCCCAGGTGCCGCGTGACATCATCGACCATGGCCTCGAAGTTCTCCGGCCCTACATGGGTGCCGCCATGCCGTTCCGCCAGTGTGACCACGCCGAGCGGCAGCGACGTCCAGGCCCGCATGAAGCGCGTCAGCGCGTAGCCGCGCGCGCCGCAGCGGTTGCGCAGATCGAGCCACACCAGCTCCGACGACCCGCCGCCGATATCGAACAGCAGCACGCCGTCGGCGTCGAGATCCACCAGCGACGTGCAACCGGCCACGGCCAGCCGAGCCTCGGTCTTGCGATTGACGATCTCCAGCGCAAGCCCGGTCTCTGCCCGGACCCGCTCAATGAACTCCGGGCCATTCTCCGCCGAGCGGCAGGCTTCCGTGGCAATCAGCCGCGTCTGCACCTCGCCGCAGTCCGCAAGCTTGTCGCGGCAGATCGCCAGGGCCTCGATGGCCCGGCCCATCGCCGCCTCGCTCAGCCGGTTTGTGGCGCCCACGCCCTCGCCCAGCCGGACGATGCGCGAGTAGGCATCGACCACGCGGAAGCTGCGCCCGTCGGGCCGGGCAACAAGAAGCCGGCAATTGTTGGTTCCCAGATCCAGCGCCGCGTAGAGCGGCCCGGTATAGCCGCCCCGCCGCGGCGACCGCGGGCGCACGAACTCACCCGTCGCCGCGGTCGGCGGCCGGGGCTCCGCCATGACACCGGATGCGGCCTGTGCCGCCTGCCGGTGTCTGCTCGGAGACTGATCAGGGATGGGCCGGTCGCGAACGGCGATATCGCCGCCGCCATGCGCGCCCTGCAAGGCGGCACCGTTGCGTGCGGATCGATGGCGCGCCGGGTCATGCTTCGCGGACCCGTGAGACGCCTGTCCTTGAGCCCCTGCCCCATGAGACACACGACCAGAAGTCGCGGGGCCACGCGTCCCCGCCCCGTGCGGTTCGACACCCGCACCAATGGCAACCTTCGAATCGCCCACACCAGACGCC
>JBFHII010000154.1:0-6589 GCA_041596535.1 Breoghania sp.
CCAGCGGAATCCCGGCGACATCGCGATGTCCGCATCGCGCTGCTCGAGAAGCGCCTGGCAGATCAGGTCGTCGAATGTGCCGTTGAAGTTGCCGCGGCGGTAGAGCAGCGACTCCGTGGAGCCGAGCACCCGGCCGAGTTCCGCCTCATAGGGGGCGCGGACGCTGTCGATCAGGGCGGCAACCTCCGCGTCGGGCTCGATCACGTCGGAGAAGATCGGGATCAGCTTGTGACGGAAGCCCTTCACGGCGCCATCGCGCACGTCGAGATCGAGACGCGACACGAACTTGCCGTTGGACCCGGAGGCCAGCAGGAGCGTCGAGCCGACCTTAACGGGCTCCGGGATGGCGTCATGGGTATGACCGGTGAGGATCACGTCGATGCCGGTGACGCGGGAGGCCAGCTTGCGGTCCACGTCGAAACCGTTGTGCGACAGCAGCACCACGAGCTCGGCCCCCTCGGCGCGTGCCGTGTCGACATTCGCCTGCACGTCCTCCTCGCGGATGCCGAACGACCAGGTCGGGAACATCCAGCGCGGATTGGCGATCGGCGTATAGGGGAAGGCCTGGCCGATGACCGCGACCTTGACGCCGCCGCGATCGTAGTAGGCGACCGGATCGAAGGCCGGCTCGTCCCATTCCGTGTCGCGGATATTGCCGCCCAGGAACGGGAAATCCAGCGACTCGACGGCTTCCGTCACACGGTCCGTGCCGTAGGTGAACTCCCAGTGGCCGGTCATCGCGTCCGGCTTCAGCGCCGCCATGACATCGATCATGTCCTGGCCTTCGGTCTTCAGCGACGTGTAGGACCCCTGCCAGGTGTCGCCGCCATCGAGCAGCAGCGTGTTGTCCTCGCGGCCGGAGCGGATGGATTTGAGGACGGTCGCGACCCGGTCGAGCCCGCCCATGCGGCCGTAGGTCCGCGCCAACGCCGTGAAATCCTCGTAGGTCAGCGCGTAGGCCTCGGGCGAGCCGGGCTGGATGTCATAGAGCTTCAAAAAGTCCGCGCCGGTCACATGCGGCGGCAGGCCACGCACGGCACCGACGCCGACGTTGACCTCGGGTTCACGGAAATACAGCGGCTTGAGCTGGGCGTGAATGTCGGTGATATGCACCAGCGTGACATTGCCCATCGGCTGGAACGCCAGAAGATCGGACTGGCTCAGCGCCTGCTGTGCCGCCACCCGGCCAAGGCGGCCCATTCCGCCGCCGGTCAATGCCGCGGTCGCTACGGCCGCCATCAGAAATTCACGCCGCGAGATCATGGCTTACGCTCCGTCTTCCGTTGCGCCTCGATCGACGTGGCGCAGGCTTCACCGCCCCCGCAAGAGCTGCGGCGGCATTCCAGTCAAACCGGACGCCGCGATCGGCAAGCGCCCGAATTCCGCGCGCAGTCTCCCGATGCGGTCGGCCCGCGCGATGTCTGCGAAACGGCTGAGGTGTCATCGAAGGGGCAAACGAGGGTGACCGGCACGACACCGGCCACCCCGCATCCGGTTGCAACGCGCCGCGCGGCATCGCAACGCACGCTGCTCCGACGGACCCGGGGTTGCCAACCGGATCCGTCAGGGGTTCGGCTGCGTCAGTTGCGGACCGCCGGCGTTTCGTCCGTCAGGCCGGTGCCGCGCCACGCCAGGTAGGTTTCCAGCGCAACGAACTCGTCCGAACCGCGCTTGAAGGCCGTGGCGCGAATGTTCTCCATGCAGCCTTTGAAGCGCCGGTGCAGGGAGCCCATTTTCTGCCACTTGAAGCGATAGGTCGGGAAGCCGTTCGACTGGCCCTGGCTGAGCTTGTCCGCGCGGATGTAGTTGCCGTAGTTGTCTTCGTGGCAATTCGAGCAGGACATGTCGAGCTGACCGACACGGGTGTAGTAGAGCTCCTTGCCACGCTCGAACCACGGCTTCATCGGGCCGCTGACGTCCACGTCGACGGGCATGCCGCGCGACTGAAGGCCGACATAGGCCGTCATGCCGAGCATGGCATTGGATTCCCACTTCCACGCATCCGCTTCCATGCGCTCGGTGCGGCAGGCGTTGATCTGGTTTTCCAGCGTGAACGGACGGCCCGCGGCCTCGTTCCACTTCGGCATGGCGGCGCGAACGCCCTTCATGCTCTCGGATGCGTCGCCATGGCAGGATTCGCAAGACTTGCCCGCGGCCCCGTCCACCGTCGACCAGGCTTCCTCGGCCTCGTCGACCAGCAGGAAGCCCGGGTTGTTGAAATCATCGAGCTGCAGGTCCTTGGTCTCGCTGGTGCGATACTCGAGGCCTGAAATGACTTCACTGAGCGGGTGCCCTTCGGGCGGCGCGACGCGCGTCGTCAAGATCGTGTCGCCGACTTTCGGAAACTCGGCATCCTCGGCCTGGGCGATCATGGCGCTGGAAAGGAGCGCGGCGGTGGCGACACCGGCGCATATGCTCTTTCCGGAAAAGGTTCGGGCCCATTTCATTCGGCGTTCCCTCCGATTTATTGGCGGGCGGGCCTGAACCCACCTCGCATCCCTTGTTCGGCCGTTCCCGTCAGATCACTCTACGGTGATCTTGGATTCCTTGGTGTAGACCGAACCGTCGTCGTCCACCCAGCTGAACTTGAACGTGCCGGATTCGGGCACGCGCACGTTGAACTCGAGATAGGGATTGGCGGACACCGCCGGCTCGAGATCACAGCCGAACACCATCTTGCCGTTGAATTCGCAGGTGAACTTGTTGATGATCTGGCGCGGGATGACGTTGCCTTCCTTATCCTTCCGCTGACCGGATTCCATCTTGTGGCTGATCAGCGTCTTGATTGCGATGACCTCGTCTTTCGAGGCCTTCTTCGGCACTTTTACGCGAGGCTTAGCCTGGGCCATTGCCTGTCTCCTGAATTGTCTCTGGATCCGATGAAACCGTCCGGTCCGATCAGCCGCCGCAGCCGCCGATGGTGACCTTGACGGTCTTCGTGTCGATGAAAACGGATCCGTCCGCCATCTTCGCCACCGCGATCACGTCCTGCGTCGTGGCCAACCGCATCCGCGTGGAGGCGGCGCATTCGCCCGACATGTCCGAGAAATGGAAGGTCGCGACACCCGGGTTCGGGTTGCCGGCCGCCAGCAGCATGACCGATGCGACATGGTCTTCCGCCGTCATCGGGCTATCAACCGCGACCGATACCGGAACGGTGTTGCCGTTCTCGGCGATTTCCGGGGCCGTCAACTCGACCTTGCCGGCCGCGGGTTCCTTGCCGCCGGTGAAGTCCATGATGGCTTTCTTGACATCGTCACTCGCAGCGAAGGCCTCGCCGCGGGTTCCAACGGTGAGAAAGAGCGCTGCCGCGCCCGCTCCCAATGCCAGCGCCTGGCGCCGGTTCAACGATACCGTCATTGTTTCCTCGTCATGTGCGTGTCATCCGCGGATCCCTCCGCGATCCGGATACGGACCCGTCCTGAACGCGTGGTCAGGCTCGGGTCGCGATCCCTCTACTGCTCTTTCAGCGTCTGAAGATAGGCCAGCACATCCTCGACCTGCTGGGCGGTCAGAATGGACTTGCCCTTGAATGCCTCGTGCGGACGATTGAACCCTTCCGACTTGTAGAAAGCCGGCATGATCGTGTCTTCGAAGACCTGTTTGGAATCGACCAGCAGCAGACGCAGTTGGGGTTCCTCGTAACGGTCCGCGACCCCGTCAAGCGGCGGTGCGACTTCACCATGGAAGGGATAATCGGAGAGAGCGGAGACCGCGTGGCAGGCAAGGCAATTGCCCAGCTTGCGATCGACCAGCGTCTTCTTGCCCGCAACCGGATCGCCCGGCTGGCCCGTCAGCGAGGCCGGAATGCCGTCATCCACGATTTCATAGGCCGGCGTGCCGGCTTGAGCCGAGGCGAGCGACAGAGCAAGAACGCCGGCAGCCGCCAGACTGGTACGGAAAATTCTCATCGGCGATTTCCTTCCCTCCTGCGAAGCGTCCCCGCCCGCAAGGCTTATGCCGCGATTGTTGTGCGGCGTTTTACAGGTTCCCGTCCAGCTGTCCGCGACCTGCCATTGTTCCACAAGTCTTAGCAGCATCCGCCGCCAAGATCAATAATCATATTCATATGTTTGCATGTGAATTCGCGCGCCGCATCGCATATCCGGGTCTGGCATGCGTCGACGCCGGATAAGGCAGCAAGATCAGTTCGAAACGCAACGAAACCTGCGATCACCGCTTCAGCGGACGCCCCTCACGCTCCGTTGCTCCGGCGCCCGGTCCGGCCGCGGATCAGCCGACGACGGACAGAACCGGGAACGTCTCGAGCAGCCAGAACGACAGATTCGCCATCTGCCCGGTCAGAAACGCCACGCCGGTGATGATCAGCAGCACGCCCATGGCCCGCTCCACGGTGACCATGTGACGCCGGAACCGGCCCATGAACCGCATGAACGGTCCGGCGAAGACGGCGGCGGCCAGGAACGGAACGCCAATCCCGACGGAATAGGCTCCCAGCAGCAACGCGCCCTGGAACACGGTATCCTCGGAGCCGGCGACAAACAGGATGGCTGCGAGAATCGGCCCGACGCAGGGCGTCCAGCCAAAGGCGAAGGCGAGGCCGATCACATAGGCACCGATGAGGCCCGCAGGCTTGCGCTCCACGTGGAAGCGCGCTTCACGGTACAGCAGCGGAATACGGAACACACCCAGGAAATGCAGCCCCATGACGATGATCACCGCGCCGGCAATGTAGCCCAGTTCCTGGATATGGCTTGAGACGAACTGGCCGATGACCGAGGCGCTGGCGCCCAGGGTTATGAACACCGTCGAGAACCCCAGCACGAAAGCCAGCGCGGCCATGAACACACCGGTTCCGTCGCCCGCCGGCGCCTGGCTGAGCGCCTGGTCTGGCGCCTGATTGGGCGTCTGGTTGGGCGCGACCTGGGCACCCGCGGGCTGCGCCGCCACGGTGCCGGTCAACTGATCCATCGAGACACCGGCCAGAAACGCCAGATACGGCGGCACCAGCGGCAACACGCAGGGAGAAACAAATGACAGCAAGCCCGCGATGAAGGCTCCCCAGATCGAAATGTCGTGCATGCGGCGCGCGCCCTTCGTGTTCTATGCCCGTTGGCTGCCGGGTCTTCTGCCCGGCCGATTTCCACCCCATAACGCGGAAAATACATTCGCATTATGATATGTGATAGTCTATTCCTAAATAGACCACCAGGGCGTATCCAGACACTCACCTTTGCGCGAGTTCGCCTGAACGCCGTGGCCGTCCAGTGTGCACGGCGCATGGACCGATCACAGTTTCGGATACAACACATGTGGCGCATACGCACAACGCTTTCCAGCCTCGCCCTGCTTCCGGGCCTGCTCGCGGCCCAGGCGCAGGACGCCCGCGCGGCCGAACTGGTGATGTTCGAACAGCAGGCCTGCGAATGGTGTGCCATGTGGAACGAGGAGATCGGCCCGGCTTATCCGAAGACCGAGGAAGGCCGCCGTGCACCATTGCGCCGCGTCGACATTCACGCGCCCATGCCGGACGATCTCGCGGATATTCACCCGGGCCGCTTCACGCCGACCTTCGTGCTGGTGGACGACGGGGAGGAAATCGGCCGGATTCGCGGCTACCCCGGCGAGGACTTCTTCTGGGGGCTGCTGGGCCAGCTGCTCGAAAAGCTGGACACGGCCCGGGCGCCCGGAGCCATGGCCGATCCGGCGGTGCCTGTGCGATAGCGCACGCAGGTCCTCGACTTTACGCGGCGGGGTCGGTAAATCGACGTATCCGCAGGGCAAGCATGGAACGAACAGAATGTTCAAGGACAGCAAGAAGATCATTGCCGAGCTCGAAGAGAGCGAGTCGTCGCCGGAACTCGACAAGATCCTCGACAACGCCAAGGACGCCAGCGATTTCCTGAAGGCGCTCGCGCATGAGAGCCGGCTGATGATCCTGTGCATCCTTGCCGAGGGAGAAAAGTCGGTCACGGAGCTGGAGACGATTCTGTCGCTGCGGCAGCCGACCGTTTCCCAGCAACTGGCGCGCCTGCGCATGGACAATCTCGTCACCACCCGGCGGGAAGGAAAGACCGTCTATTACAAGATCGGCAACGACGACATCGGCAAGGTGATCGACGTCGTCTACGACATCTTCTGCCGCAACTAGATTGTCGCCGCCCGGAGCGGAGCGACACGAATGCCTGGCCGCAGCGCCAGAGTTGCCTCCTGACATGGTGCCTTGCGGCGCGCACGTCAGGCGAGATGACCGGCCCGGACCGCGTGTCCGGGCAACGACGACCGCGAAAGGGACCCGCAAGAGGTCCTGAAGCCGCCAAAGCCGAATAAGGCGGCGGCACACAAGACGACATTCTCCGGGAGAGGGTATCGCCACGATGGATGCGCTGACGACGCCGGTGCTGCTTGCCCTGGCCGGATTTGCCGGCGGCGCGGTGCTGGGCCTCGCCGCCCGCCTTGGGCGTTTCTGCACGCTGGCGGCGTTCGAGAACATTTTCTACGGGTCCGACTATCGCCGGATGCGCGGCTGGGCACTGGCGGTCGCCGTGGCGATCGTCCTCGTCCAGGGCATGGCGGCCTTCGGCATTCTCGATCTTGACCTGTCGATCTATCGCGCGCCGGAGTTCAC
>JBFHII010000155.1:0-6588 GCA_041596535.1 Breoghania sp.
CGCCGCCGGTTTCCGGTGGCGGCCTTCTGAGTGTCGTGGCGCGGGGCGACGGCCCGCCCGGCGCGGTGTTATCCGCGCAGGATCGAACTGCCGGCGTAACGTGCCTGGGTACCCAGATCCTGCTCGATGCGAATGAGCTGGTTGTACTTGGCCAGCCGGTCGGAGCGCGCCAGCGAGCCGGTCTTGATCTGCCCGCAGTTGGTGGCGACCGCCAGATCGGCAATCGTGGCGTCCTCGGTCTCGCCCGAACGGTGCGACATCACGGCCGTATAGGCGGCCTTGTGCGCGGTCTCGACCGCGTCCAGCGTTTCCGTCAGCGTGCCGATCTGGTTGACCTTCACCAGGATCGAGTTGGCGACGCCCATGTCGATGCCGCGCTGCAGCCGCGCGGTGTTGGTGACGAAGAGATCATCGCCCACCAGCTGGCACTTGTCGCCGGCGATTTCCGTCAGCGCCTTCCAGCCGTCCCAGTCGTCCTCGGCCATGCCGTCCTCGATGGAGATGATCGGATAGCGCGACACCAGATCGCCGAGATAGGCGGCCATCTCCTGGGGCTCGAGCACCCTGCCCTCGCCGTCGAGATGGTACTTGCCGTCCTTGAAGAACTCCGTGGAGGCGGCGTCCAGCGCCAGGAACATGTCCTCGCCCGGGGTGTAGCCGGCCGTCTCGATCGCCTTCATGACAAATCCGATGGCGTCGTCGGTGGAGGCAAGACCCGGCGCGAATCCGCCCTCGTCACCCACGTTGGTGTTGTGGCCGGCCTCGGACAGCGCCTTCTTTAGCGTGTGGAACACTTCCGCGCCCATGCGGACGGCGTCGGCGAGGTTCGCCGCGCCCACCGGCATGATCATGAATTCCTGGAAATCGATCGGATTGTCGGCATGCGCGCCGCCGTTGATGATGTTCATCATCGGCACCGGCAGCAGCCGTGCGCCCGGGCCGCCGACATATCGGTACAGCGGCAGGCCGCAGGCATCGGCGGCCGCCTTGGCGACGGCCATCGACACGCCGAGGATCGCATTGGCGCCGAGACGCGACTTGTTCTCGGTGCCGTCGAGATCGATCATCGTCTCGTCGATGAGGATCTGCTCCTCGGCGTCCATGCCGCCGATGGCTTCGAAGATTTCTCCGTTGACCGCGTCGACGGCATTCTGGACGCCCTTGCCGAGATACCGAGGGCCGCCGTCGCGCAGCTCGACCGCTTCATGGGCGCCGGTCGAGGCGCCCGAGGGCACGGCGGCGCGGCCCTTCGAACCGTCTTCCAGAAGCACGTCGACCTCAACGGTCGGGTTGCCACGGCTGTCGAGAATTTCACGGCCAACGATGTCGATGATGGCGGTCATGGGCTCTCCTTGCGTCGGCGGACGTCTTTAAGTGGGATACTGGCTGCCTTCTAGAGCGTTTTGCCGTGCGAGGAAATCATCGGCACAATAAATTTCACACGCATGTGGGGCAAAACGCATCAGATGGTTCGGGGCGGCTTGCCAACGCTGACATAGGACAGGCCGGCGCCGGTCACATCGGCCGGCTCGTAGATGTTGCGCAGGTCGACCAGCGTTGTTCCACGCATCCCGGTGGCCAGGCGCTTGATGTCGAGACCGCGATACACGTTCCACTCGGTCAGCACGGCAACGGCATCGGCGCCGTCCGCAACCTCGTAGGGCTTGTCGCACCACGTCACGCCGGGCAGCAGCGATCCGGCCTGCTCGCGCGCTTCCGGATCGTGCACCACCACCTCGACGCCCGCCTTGAGCAGCCGCGGCACGATCACCAGGCTCGGCGCGTCGCGCACGTCGTCGGTGTTCGGCTTGAACGCAATGCCGAGCACGCCGACCTTCTTGCCCTTGGGATCGGCACCGAGCGCCGCAAGAATTCGGTCCGCCATGGCATGCTTGCGCGCGTCGTTGACCGCGATCGTCGCCTCGACGAGCCGCTGCGGCGCGCCGAACTTGCGGCCCGTGGCGGCAAACGCGTTGGTGTCCTTGGGGAAGCAAGACCCTCCATAGCCGGGGCCGGCATGCAGGAATTTCGAACCGATGCGCTTGTCCAGGCCGATGCCCGAGGCGATCTGCTGCACGTCGCCGCCCACCTGCTCGCACAGATCGGCGATCTCGTTGATAAAGGTGATCTTCATCGCCAGGAACGCATTGGCGGCATACTTGGTGATTTCGGCATTTTCCAGCGACGTGAAGACGATCGGTGTCTCGCGCAGGAAGAGCGGCCGATACAGGGTGCGCAGCGCCTTTTCCGCGCGCGCATCCTCGACACCGACGATGACCCGGTCGGGCCGCATGACATCGTCGATCGCCGAGCCTTCACGGAGGAAGTCCGGATTGGAGGCGATGGAAAACGGCACGCCGGGGCGTTCGGCGGCGATGATGTCGCGCACCTGGCGGCAGGTGCCGACCACCACCGTCGACTTGATGATCACCACCGTCTCGGGCTTCATGACGCGCGCGACCTGCCGCGCCGCCTCGAAGACGTAACTCAGGTCCGCCTCGCCATCGCCACGACGCGACGGCGTGCCGACCGCGATGAACACGACATCGGCGGCCTGGACGGCGGCATCAAAGCCCGTGGTGAACTTCAGACGCCCCGCGTCGTGGTTGCGGCGGATCAGATCGTCCAGTCCCGGCTCGTAGATCGGCACTTCGTGCTGGTTCAGCCTGTCGATCTTCGAATGGTCGAGATCGACGCATGTGACGTCAAAGCCGAACTCGGTGAAGCAGACGCCGGACACGAGCCCGACGTAGCCTGTGCCAATCATTGTAACCTGCATGGGACCCCCAATTGCCTTGATCGGTTGGCGCGGTGCGCCTTCTAAGAGCCTGCGTTAGCCGCCTAGCTTACCGCTTTTATGACGGTGTCCAGGCTTTGCAGTGTCTTGAGCAGATCCGCAAGCTGATGAACCGGCACCATGTTGGGCCCGTCCGAGGGCGCGCTGTCGGGATCCTGGTGCGTTTCGATGAACAGTCCCGCGACGCCGACGGCCACGGCGGCCCGCGCCAGCACGGGCACGAATTCACGTTGCCCGCCGGATGTCGTCCCCTGCCCGCCGGGTTGCTGGACCGAATGCGTCGCGTCGAAGATCACCGGCGCTCCCGTCTGTGCCATGATCGGCAGGGAGCGCATGTCGGACACCAGCGTGTTGTACCCGAAGCTGGCGCCGCGCTCGGTGAGAAGCACGTTGGGGTTGCCGGAGCCGGTAAGCTTGGCAACCACGTTGGTCATGTCCCAGGGCGCCAGGAACTGCCCCTTCTTGACGTTGACGATCCGCCCGGTCTCGGCAGCGGCAACCAGAAGATCCGTCTGGCGGCACAGGAACGCCGGAATCTGCAGGATATCGACGACCTCGCCAACCGGCGCGCAATGCGACGCATCGTGCACATCGGTGAGAACCGGCACGCCGAATCGGCTCTTGATGTCGGCGAAAACCTCGAGCGCACGCTCCATGCCGACACCGCGCTTGCTGCTGAGGCTGGTTCGGTTGGCCTTGTCGTATGATGTCTTGTAGACAAACCCGATGCCGAGACCGTCGGCGATCTCCTTGATGGCGTGGGCCATCTCGACGGCGTGGTCGCGGCTTTCCATCTGGCACGGGCCGGCAATCAGCGAGAACGGCAGCGCGTTGCCAAATCGAACGGAACCGGCCGTCACGACCGTATTGCAGGATGTCACGGGAACGCCTCTAAGCTGTGGTATGGGGCCATTCGTGAACGGCCCGCCTGTCGCGTGCACAGATACTCCGGCACGGTGGAAACCGCAACGCCCTTGGGGAATCCGGGCCATGGAATGCGGGCGGCAATTTGTCCCGTGAAAGGAATGGCGGCGAAGGCAATTCGGGGTAGTGTGCACGCACACGGCCCGATACATCGATACGACCCGCGCGCCGAGCAACGACCTTGATACGCAGGGCGCCACTACGGACGGGAAATGCATGTCATGAATGACCTGGGCTCGCCGCTGCAGATCTTTGCCCGCAACACGCTGTCCCTGGTGCTGCGCGAGATGCGTTCCCGCTACTCGGAGCAGAAACTCAGCTACGTGTGGGCGCTGCTCGAACCGCTCGGCTGGATCACCATGCTGTCGCTGCTGTTCATGGCGACGGGCACCCACACGCCCCCCATCGGAGACAGCTTCATCCTGTTCTTCTGCACCGGCGTCGTGCCCTTCAACATCTACAGCCAGACTGCCGGCGCCGTGCAGAACGCCATCGGGATGAACAAGCCGCTGCTGTATTTCCCGATCATCAAGCCGATCGATCCCTTCGTGTCGCGCGCGATCCTCGAAGTGGTCACCCACATCACGGTCATGGTGGTGATCATCGGCAGCTACAGCTTCATGTTCGGCGGGGAACCGCCGGAAGACTGGCTCAATGTCATCGCGCCGATCGCCTTGCTGGCGGTCATCGGATTCAACACCGGCGTCATCAATTGCGTGATCATTGCCCACTTCAAGGAATGGCGGAACATCTGGGGCGTCATCAGCCGACCGCTGTTCTTCCTGTCCGGGATTTTCTACGTCGTGGAAAAATTTCCGCCCAGCGTCCAGGATATCCTCTACTGGAACCCCATCCTGCATTGCGTCGAATGGCTGCGCAGCGGCTACTTCCGGGGCTTTGACAGCAATTTTGTCGATCCGCTCTTCGTGAGCTTCGTCACGTTGCTCGGATTCTTCGTTGCCCTGAGTCTGGAACGGATCTATCGCAAGAAGATCCTCGAATGACCTGCATCCATCCACCCGTCTCCCGCATGCGCACAAGGCTCGCCTGAATGTCATCCGTCCTGGTTACCGGTTCCGCCGGCTTTATCGGCCATCACGTATGCCGCGCACTCCTCGACGCGGGCGTACGCGTCGTCGGCCTCGACAACGTCAACAGCTACTACGACCCGAAGCTGAAGGAAGCCCGGCTCGACCGGCTGCGCCCAAGCAACCACTTTCACGAGGCGCGCATCGCGCTCGAGGATCGTGACGCGGTGATGGCGCTGTTCGCCGAACACAGACCGGACCGCGTGATCCATCTGGCGGCCCAGGCCGGCGTGCGGCATTCGCTGGATGCGCCGCAGGACTATGTCGATGCCAATGTCACCGGCTTCCTGAGCATGCTGGAGGCGGCGCGCGCGCATCCCGTCGAGCATATGGTCTTCGCCTCCACCTCATCCGTTTTCGGCCTCGACGCCGCCATGCCGCTGTCCGAGCACCGGGGCGGCAACCACCCGATGTCGTTCTATGCCGCCACCAAGAAGGCCAACGAGGCGATGGCGCATGCCTACGCCCATTTGTTCGCCGTTCCGCTCACGGGCCTCCGGTTCTTCACCGTCTATGGGCCGTGGGGCCGGCCGGACATGGCGCTGTTCAAGTTCACCAAGGCAATTCTGGCGGGCGAGCCGGTGGATCTCTACAACCACGGCAACATGGTGCGCGACTTCACCTATATCGACGACATCGTCGAGGGGATCCTGCGCATTGCCGAGAAGCCGGCCGCGGCCAACCCGGACTGGGACCCGCAGAATCCGGATCCGGCGAGCAGTTCCGCGCCGTATCGCATCTTCAACATCGGCAACTCGCAGCCCGTCCAGCTGATGGACTATCTCGAGGCCATCGAGGACGCGCTGGGCAAGAAGGCCATTCTCAACATGATGCCGATGCAGCCCGGCGACGTGACCGCGACTTTCGCGGATACGACCGAGCTGCAGGCGGCAACCGGCTTCAAGCCGGCAACACCGGTGCGCGAGGGCGTCGCCGCCTTCGTCGACTGGTACCGGAGCTATTATGACGTCTGAGACAATCCGCGCCACGACGCTTTCGGTCATCGGCCTGGGCTATGTTGGCCTGCCGGTTGCTGCCGCCTTCGCCGAAACCGGCTTCCATGTCACGGGGTTCGACGTGGATTCCGGGCGCATCGACGAGTTGCGCGCGGGCCGCGACCGCACCGGATCGCTGAAAGCTGACCAACTGGCGTCCGACACGCTGGCGCTCACCGACCAGCCGGACGCCCTGGCGGATATCGACGTGCACATCGTCGCCGTGCCCACGCCGATCGATGCCGCCAAACGGCCGGATCTCTCTCCGCTGCTGCGCGCGGCCGAAACGGTCGGCAAACAGATGAAGCGCGGTGCCACGGTGGTGTTCGAATCCACTGTCTATCCCGGCGCCACCGAAGAAGTGGTCGTGCCGGTTCTCGAGCGCGCCTCGGGGCTGGTATTCAACCGCGACTTTTTCGTCGGATATTCGCCGGAGCGCATCAATCCCGGCGACACCGCACACGAATTCCCGACCCTGATCAAGGTGGTGTCGGGCAGCACGCCGGAAACGCTGGAGATGCTGGCCGCGCTTTACGGGTCGGTGGTCACCGCCGGCATCCACAAGGCGGCGTCGATCCGCATCGCGGAGGCCGCCAAGGTGATCGAGAACACCCAGCGCGACCTGAACATCGCGCTGATGAACGAATTGTCGGTGATGTTCCACAGTCTTGGCATCGACACCCGCGACGTGCTGGCGGCGGCGGGCACCAAGTGGAATTTTCTGCCGTTTACGCCCGGGCTCGTCGGTGGCCACTGCATCGGCGTCGACCCCTACTACCTGACC
>JBFHII010000156.1:0-6562 GCA_041596535.1 Breoghania sp.
TCCCACGGCGTTGCCGGCCTCCGCAGCACCCAGCAACGCTTCGGCGGCGGCGCGCATGACGCCGAGATCCTCGGCATCGAACCGCGCGGCCGCGAGCGCGAGCGCCGCCGGCTCGAGCGCGGCGCGGAACTGGTACACCTCGCGCAGGGAGTAGTCGCGACCGAACCGCCACCGGTCGGCGGGTGTGCCTCCCGCACGCTCGGAAACATAGACGCCGCGGCCGACCTCCACACTGACGATGCCGAGCGTTTCCAGCATCGAGATGCCCTCGCGGACCGACGGTCGCGAGGCATGCAGCATATGGGTCAGGTCCCGTTGAGACGGCAGCTGGTCACCTGCCTTCAGGTTCCGTTCAACGATCATCGCCTGGATGGATTCGGCAACGCGTGCCGGTACAGAACGCCCGGCCGGCTCGGGCACATCTCTGATCTCACTCTCCGACAAATCTTCAATCGCCACAATTTTGGTCACTTTCGCCTAAATCTTCGCCTTGCGCAAAAATAGAGCAATTCATACGCTCAACTGGTCAGACCGGTCAGGCCACGCAATTGGTAACGCGATTATGTGCCCCCCGGCAAGCGGTAAAAAACAAAGCGAAATGACGCATGATGCGCGAGCCGACCAACGCCACAAGCACGCCGGAACCACGCACCCTGATACCGGGCGTGCTCGAGGATTCCGCGTTCGAACCCTATGGCGACATTACGGAACGCGGCGCGCCGGTCCTTGCGAATGAAGGCTACGCCACCCGCGCCGACGGCACCTTCCCCTTCGCGATGCCCGACACGGAATCCTGCGGCAGCGCTTCGCTCGAAGACCCGCGCCTGTGCCTGTCGACCTTCGAGCTGGCACCGCGCCCCGCGCCCGTGGAAATCACCATGCTTGAGCGCCACCCGCATTCGCCGCAAGCCTTCTATCCGCACGGCAATGCCCGCGCGCTGATTGTCGTTGCCACGCCGCATCCGGACGGCAGCGTCAATGAAGCCACGCTCAAGGCCTTTGTCTCCGTCGAAGGCCAGGGCTTCGCCTATCGCCCCGGCATCTGGCACGCCGCGCTGACCAGCCTGAAGGCGCCGGCAACATTTTTCGCGACGCAATGGACGGACACCGCCGAGGACTGCGTCGTCCACGAACTCGACAGGCCCATCCGCATCGAAGGCCGAGCCTCATGCGACTGAACCTGTTCACAGAGCCGCGCTCAGCGGTCGCATCTCCTGGGGGGAATTCAGGTCGCAAGAACCACACATTCGGGGGCCGCGCGTGTCCCGAAACGAACCGCGCGGTTGCAATACTTCCAGAAAGGATCTCTCAGATGGCTCTCAAATCCTTGAGAGTTGCCGCCCTCGCCGCCGTCGCAATGACGGCCCTGGCAGCAACTCCCTTCAGTGCATGGGCCGCAGGCACCCTGCGCGTCGGCATGACCGCCTCGGACATCCCGCTGACCACCGGTCAGACCGACCAGGGCGGCGAAGGCATGCGGTTCATGGGCTATACGGTCTATGATTCCCTGATCGAATGGGACCTGACCAGCGCCGACAAGCCGTCGGTCCTGATCCCGGGCCTGGCGACGGAATGGAGCGTCGATCCGGACGACCAGACCAAATGGACCTTCAAGCTCCGTGAGGGCGTGAAATTCCACGACGGCAGCGATTTCACCGCGCAGAACGTGGTGTGGAACTTCGACAAGCTGCTGGACGCCGACAGCGAACAGTATGACCCGCGCCAGTCCGCGCAGGGCAAGTCCCGCATCCCGGCCGTCGCTTCCTACAAGGTGATCGACGACTACACTCTCGAGATCACCACCAAGGAACCCGATGCGACGCTGCCGTACCAGCTCGCCTGGATCCTGATGTCGTCCAAGGCCAACTGGGAAGCCAAGGGCAAGAGCTGGGAAGAAGTGGCCAAGGAGCCGTCGGGAACCGGCCCGTGGAAACTCTCCAGCTTCGTGCCGCGTGAGCGCGCCGAACTCGTCCCCAACGAGACCTATTGGGACGAAACCCGCGTACCCAAGCTCGACAAGATGGTGCTGATGCCGCTGCCCGAGCCCAACGCACGCACCGCGGCACTTCTGTCCGGTCAGGTCGACTGGATCGAGGCCCCGGCGCCCGACACCATTCCCGCGCTCACCGGCAATGGCTTCGAGATCGTCTCCAACGCCTATCCGCACAACTGGACCTGGCACCTGTCGCGCCTCGAAGACTCGCCGTGGAACGACATCCGCGTGCGCAAGGCGGCCAACCTGGCCATCGACCGCGAAGGCCTGGGCGCGCTGCTCGGTGGCCTGATGGTTCCGGCCAAGGGCTTCCTGCCGCCCTCCTCGCAGTGGTTCGGCGAGCCCACCTTTGACGTGAAGTACGACCCGGAAGCCGCCAAGGCCCTGCTCGCCGAAGCCGGCTACGGCCCGGACAAGCCGCTCAAGGTCAAGGCCCTGATCTCGCCGTCGGGCTCGGGTCAGATGCTGCCGCTGCCGATGAATGAATACGTCCAGCAGAACCTGGCCGACGTCGGCATCGAGGTCGAGTTCATGGTCGTCGAGTGGAACCAGATGATCAATCTGTGGCGCGCGGGCGCCGCCGATCCCGCGGTTGAAGGTTCGCAGTCGATCAACTTCACCTACTTCATCCAGGATCCGTTCACCGGCCTGATCCGGCACCTGGCGTGTGACCTGATCGCGCCCAACGGCACCAACTGGGGTCACTACTGCGATCCGGAGATGGAAGAGCTGTTCAAGCAGATCCGCACCACCTTCGACGCGGCCGAGCAGGACGAAATCCTGCGCAAGACGCACGAGAAGTACGTCAACGACGCCCTTTTCCTGATGGTCACCCATGACGTCGCACCGCGCGCCATGAGCCCGAAGGTCGAAGGCTTCGTGCAGGCCCAGAACTGGTACCAGAACTTCTCGTCCATCTCGATGGCCGAGTAGGCATCAAAGGCCCGCGGCACATTGCGTGCCGCGGGTCCCTTTCGGGCGGCCCGGCATCGACGCTGTCTGGCACCGCTCCTGCATGATCGTCGCCTCATCAGTCTCACGACCGACCCCATCTCAGCACCGGCCAAGCGAGTCGCTCCATGTTCACCTATCTCGTCCGCCGATTGATCTACGTGCTGCCAGTCGCCGTCGGCGTCAGCATGTTCTGCTTTCTTCTGGTGCACATCGCGCCCGGCGATCCGCTGACCGCGATCATGCCGGTGGATGCCACCGCCGAGGAACAGGCCGCCATGCGCTCGGCCTATGGCCTCGACAAGCCGCTTCCCGTGCAATACGCGATCTGGATCTCCAAGGCCGTGCAGGGAGACCTCGGCAAGTCGATTGCCACCGGCCGGCCGGTGACCGGCGAGGTGATGCGCGCGGTCGCCAATTCCCTGCTGCTGGCCGCGGCGGCCAGCGCCATCGCCTTTCCGAACGGAATCTTCCTCGGCTTTCTGGCGGGCTATTTCCGCGACACCATCTTCGACCGCGCCATCACGGCCGTGGCGATTACCGGCGTCTCGGTGCCGAACTACTGGCTCGGCATCGTGCTGGTGATCGTGTTTTCCGTACAGCTCAGCTGGCTGCCGTCGATGGGAGCGGGCCCGGGCGGCTCAGGCGAATGGGCCTGGGACTACGCCCACCTGCGTCACCTGATCCTGCCGGCCGTAACCCTGGCCGTGGTGCCCATCGGCATTGTCGCGCGGACCATCCGCGCGCTTGTCGGCGACATCTTCTCGATGGACTTCGTCCAGGCGCTCTATGCCAAGGGGATGCGTCACCCCGACGTGCTGCGCCATGTGATCCGCAATGCGGCCCCCACCGCCCTGTCGGTGATCGGCCTGCAGCTCGGCTACCTGCTGGGCGGTTCGATCCTGATCGAGACGGTGTTCAACTGGCCCGGTTCCGGCTTCCTGCTGTCCAACGCCATCTTCCAGCGCGACCTGCCGCTGCTGCAGGGCACGATCCTCGTGCTGGCGCTGTTCTTCGTCACCGCCAATCTCATCGTCGACGTCGCCCAGGCGGCAATCGACCCGCGTATCAAGAGGACATGAGCATGGCCGCCACCGACGTGACCGAGCTCATCGAGCCCGTCGTCAGGACGCAAGGCTACTGGACCGGTGTGTTTCACCGCTTCCGCAAGGATCCCGTGGCCGTCACCTGCACCGCAATCATCCTGCTGCTGATCCTGGCCGCCATCTTCGCGCCCTATCTCGATCTGGCGGATCCCTACAAGAGCTCGATGATCAAGCGGCTCAAGCCGATCGGCACCGACGGCTTCCTGCTGGGAACCGACGAGCAGGGCCGGGACATGTTCGCCCGGCTCATCTACGGCGGCCGGCTGACCCTGTTCATCGGGCTGATGCCGGTGGTGTTCGCCTTTGTCATCGGCAGCTGCCTCGGCCTGGTCGCGGGCTATGCCGGCGGGCTGGTCAACACGATCATCATGCGCACGATCGACGTGTTCTTCGCCTTTCCCTCGGTGCTGCTGGCGATCGCCATTTCCGGCGCCCTGGGCGCGGGCATCTTCAACAGCCTCGTATCGCTGACCATCGTTTTCATCCCGCCGATCGCGCGGGTGGCGGAAAGCGTCACCTCCAGCGTGCGGGCGCTGGACTACATCGACGCCGCGCGCGCCTCGGGCGGCGATGCGCTGACGATCATCCGCGTTCACATCATCGGCAACGTGCTGGGGCCGATCTTCGTCTACGCCACCAGCCTGACCAGCGTGTGCATGATCCTGGCCGCCGGCCTGTCGTTTCTCGGGATCGGCGTCCGCCCGCCGGAGCCGGAATGGGGACTGATGCTCAACACCCTGCGCACCGCCATCTATGTGAACCCGTGGGTCGCGGCGCTGCCGGGACTGATGATTTTCGTAACGTCCCTGTGCCTCAACCTTCTCAGCGACGGACTTCGGAGTGCGATGAATGTCAAGGACTGACACCCAGGCCAGAACCGCGTCCGCCCCGGCGGATCGCGGCGGTCCCAAGCAGCCGCTGATCATCGCCCAGGACCTGAAGAAGCATTTCCCGGTGCGTTCGGGCCTGCTCAACCGGCAGAGCGCGACCGTCCACGCGGTGGACGGGGTCTCCTTCGAGGTGCGCAAGGGCGAGACCCTGGGCATCGTCGGCGAATCCGGATGCGGCAAGTCGACCACCGCGCGCCTGCTGATCGGACTGATCGAGCTCGACCAGGGACACATCATCTTCGACGGCGAGGAACTGGGCACCGACATTCAGCTCAAGGAACTGCGCCATGGCGTGCAGATGGTCTTCCAGGACAGCTACGCCTCGCTCAATCCCCGGCTGACCATCGAGCAGTCGATCGCCTTCGGTCCCGCCGTGCAGAAGCTCGATGACCCGAAGGCCCGCGCCCGCGACCTGATGCAGCGCGTCGGGCTGGATCCCGACCGTTTCGCAGCGCGCTACCCGCACGAGCTGTCGGGCGGCCAGCGCCAGCGCGTCAACATCGCCCGCGCGCTTGCGATGTCGCCGCGGCTGGTGATCCTCGACGAGGCCGTCTCCGCGCTCGACAAGTCGGTCGAGGCACAGGTGCTCAACCTGCTGTCGGACCTGCGCAAGGAGCTGGGTCTCACCTATGTGTTCATCTCGCACGACCTCAACGTGGTGCGCTTCATCTCCGACCGGGTGCTGGTGATGTATCTGGGCGAAGTCGTCGAGGTGGGTCCCGTGGATGCGATCTACGAGACCCAGGCGCATCCCTATACCGCGTCGCTGTTCGCCGCCATGCCGTCGATGGATCCGGACAACCGCACCAAGGAGCCGCCGCTCGCCGGCGATCCGCCCAACCCGATCGACCCGCCAACGGGCTGTCGCTTCCACACCCGCTGCCGCTTCGCGGAAGATATCTGTTCGGCCGCCAAGCCGAAACTCGCAACGATTGCCGGCAACCCGGACCATCTCGCGGCCTGCCACATCCAGGACGCACGCTCCGGTCACTCGCTGGCGACACGGGAGGCAGCCGAATGACAAGCAAGGAACTGCTGCGGATCGACGACCTGCACGTGACGTTTCACGGCGAGCGCACGGTCCACGCCATCAACGGACTGAACCTGTCCATGGAACAGGGCGAAATGCTCGGACTGCTGGGCGAATCCGGGTCCGGCAAGAGCGTGACGCTGAAGACGCTGTTGCGGCTGCTGCCGCCGAAACGCTCGACGGTCGACGGCACCATCACCGTCGATGAAACCGACATCATGACGCTTTCGGGAAAAAGCCTGTCGCGCTATCGCGGCGGCGACGTCTCGATGGTTTTTCAGGAGCCGGCGCTGGCGCTTGATCCCGTCTACACCATCGGCGACCAGATCGCCGAAACGGTGCGCCGCCACAAGGGCGTCAGCAAGACGGCGGCCATGGATGTGGCGCTCGACATGCTGACCCGCGTGCGCATTCCCTCGCCCGAACGGCGGCTGAAAACCTATCCGCACGAGATGTCCGGCGGCATGCGCCAGCGCGCCATGATCGCCCTGGCCCTGGCGTGCCGGCCGCGACTGCTGCTGGCCGACGAACCGACCACCGCTCTGGATGCCACGGTGCAGATCCAGATCCTGCTGCTGCTGCGCGAACTGCA
>JBFHII010000157.1:0-6554 GCA_041596535.1 Breoghania sp.
GATCGCGCTGTGCGGCCGGGGGCATCCGCGAGCGCCGTCGCGACGGGAAACCGGGCCCGCCCGCCGGCGCACGTCTGCACGGGCTGCGTTGCAAGATGCGCCGCATTCGATGACGGTGCGCGGAGGAATCCTGCGGTTGCCGGACGACGAGCCGCAGGAATCAGCGGCCGGATCCATCGATCTGTTGCATTGCAGCATGATAGGGTTTTGCACAATGCGGCCAAACTCGGTCATATGGGCGCACATCTGCCGCATGCGCGGAGTCCGCGCCGGCCGTCGCCCGTCTGGAGAATGCCTTGCCGTTTGTCCGCAACCTGATTGCGCCGTTCCTGCCGGCCATCCCCACGACGGATCTCTACTTCGCCAACGCCTGCCGCGACCGGATCGGCCGGTGGCCGGGGGCGTCCGGACACGGAACGATCACCCGTGTCGGTGCCAACAGCTTCGTTGCGGGGCGGCAGGCGGTCGTCGTGCGGCGCGATGCGCCGGGCGTGGTCGACGCGCTGCTGCGCGATCCGCATCTGCGGCTGAGCTATGTCATCGACGATGATCTGGCCGCGGTCGAGAGCGACCCGTCGCTGCCGCCGGACTATCGCGACAGACTGATCGCGCTGCGCGAGGGGCAGCACAAGGCGCTGGTGCAGCGTGCCGACACGATCGTCGTGTGCTCGGACCATCTGGCGCAGCGCTACCAGGAGCAGGGCAAGGCGACGCAGGTCCTCGATCCCCATTGGCGGCAGCCGCTGGCGGGGAGCGGGCATTTCGCGCCCATCGAGGCGGGCGGCGCCATTGATGTCGCCTACCTGGGATCCGTCACCCATGGCGCCGACCGGGCCTTCGTCTTCGACGTCCTGGCGCGGCTGCTTGCGGCGGAGCCGCGGGTCCGGATTTCGCTGATTTCATCCAGTCCGCTGGGCAACGCGCTGGACGCGCACCCCCGTGTGCGGCGGCTGCGGCCGCAGCCGTGGCCGCTGTACCGCCACAGCGTGCGGCGGCGGCGCTATCATCTGGCGCTCTATCCGATGCTGGATGTGCCGTTCAACCGGGGCCGCTCGCTCAACAAGCTGATCGAGCACGCCGTCGTCGGGGCGCCCGGCATCTACAGCCGCGACTGGGAGTTCGCCCGGCATGTCGGCGACGGGGTGACCGGCATGCTCGCGGACAACACCGTCGAGGCATGGTTCGAGGCCGCGCGGACGGCGCTGGCAGATCCCGTTGGGCTGCGGCGCATGCAGCAGGCGGCACGCGCGCATGCGGCAACGCTCAACGATCCGGGGCGGCAGCGGGCGTTCTGGCACGATCGCCTTGAACTGGAGGCGTGACGGGTCGCGGCGCGGTTGACTCGCGCGAAGCCGAACGGATACACACTTGGGCACGAATTCGTAGGGTAGGACGATAGGGCGGTGGCGGATTTGTCTGGCGAAATGCAGCACTTCCGCAGGACTGATTTTCATAATCAATGGTTTGAGACACCGTGGTTGAGCACGGTCGCCAATATTGGCGGGACGCGTGATTGGCGGGACGCGTGATGTTCGCCTTCGATCTTTTCTCGCGCCATTTTGGACCTGTATGATGGGCCCGTGCCCGGCCGGCCGTCGGGCTTGGGAGTTGGCCCGGCAAGGACGGATCCACCGACGGGTGTAGAACTGCCATCAAGCGTCGAGGAGGATTGCGCGCATGGACATGGTTAGTCTGGACATTCCCGAGGTGAAGATCCTCAAGCCGAAAAAGTTCGGTGACGAACGGGGGTTCTTTTCCGAGACCTACAACCGCGCCACGCTCGCCGGTCTGGGGATCGATCTCGAGTTCGTTCAGGACAACCATTCTCTGTCGGTGGAGACCGGCGTGCTGCGCGGTATCCACTTCCAGACGCCGCCCTTCGCCCAGGACAAGCTGGTGCGCGTCGTGTCGGGCTCGATCCTCGACGTTGCGGTCGACCTGCGCAAGGATTCGCCGACCTTCGGCCGCCACGTCACGGCCCGCATCTCGGCCGACGAATGGAACCAGATCCTGGTGCCGGTCGGCTTCGGCCACGGCATCGTCACGCTGGAGCCGAACACCCAGCTCATCTACAAGGTCAGCAACTTCTATTCGCCCGAGCACGACAAGGGCCTGCGCTGGGACGATCCCGACATCGGGATCGACTGGCCGTTTTCCGCCGACGCGCTGACGCTTTCCGACAAGGATCGCGCGCAGCCGTTTTTCAAGGACATCGTCGATGACCTTCCGTTCTGAGTCTGCACGACCGATCGAGGTATTTTCCTGACATGACCAAGGTTCTCGTCACCGGCGCCGGCGGCTACATCGGTACTTCGCTGGTCCCCATGCTGCTCGACAAGGGCTACGAGGTGCGCGCCATCGACCGCTATTTCTTCGGCTCCGAGCTGCTGGCCGACCATCCGCGCCTGGAGCGCGTGTGCGAGGATTCGCGGATGCTGACGCCGGAGCATTTCGCCGGCATCGACGCGGTGATCGACCTCGTGGCGATCTCCAACGATCCGAGCGGCGAGAAATTCCAGGACGCCACCTGGGCGATCAACCGCGACAGCCGCATCCGCTCCGCGCAGATGGCCAAGGAGGCCGGGGCCCGGCGCTACGTGCTGCCCTCCTCGTGTTCGCTCTACGGCTTCCAGCCGGCCGACGTGATCGCCGACGAGACCACGCCGACCAACCCGCTGACCACCTACGCGCGCGCCAACGAGATGGCCGAGCACGGCGTGCTGCCGCTGGCCGACGAGGATTTCTGCGTCGTGGTGCTGCGCCAGGCGACCGTCTACGGCTATTCGCCGCGCATGCGTTTCGATCTGGCGATCAACGGCATGTCCTATGGCGCCTGGAAGACCGGCGAGCTGCCGCTGATGCGCGACGGCAGCCAGTGGCGGCCGATGGTGCATGTGCGCGACACCGCGGCGGCGCAGGTCTTCATGCTGGAGGCCGACAAGGACAAGGTCAACGGCGAGATCTTCAATGTCGGCTCGGCCGAGAACGTCTACCAGCTCGGGCCGCTCGCCAAGACCGTGGCGGCGGCGGTGCCGCGCGATGTCGAGATCGTCTGGTACGGCGATCCCGACCATCGCTCCTATCGCGTCAATTTCGACAAGATCGAGGCGCTCGGCTACAAGGCCGAATGGACCGCAGGGCGCGCCGTGGCCGAGATCTGCGAGAAGCTCGAATCGGGCGAACTGGAGCGCTCGGTCAAGACGATCACGCTCGACTGGTACTCCGAGCTGGTGCATTGGCATCGCGTCATCAAGGATCTCGAGCTGCGCGGCGGGATGATCGACCTATGAGACTGCTGCTTCTTGGCGCGGCCGGCCAGCTCGGCACCGACATCCGCGCGGCGGTGGCCGCCGGCGGCGCGCCGGGTGGCGG
The DNA here is from genome assembly GCA_041596535.1 of Breoghania sp. Classification (GTDB taxonomy): domain Bacteria; phylum Pseudomonadota; class Alphaproteobacteria; order Rhizobiales; family Stappiaceae; genus Breoghania. The sequence goes on from JBFHII010000157.1 coordinate 3,373, forward strand.
CTTCACGGTGATCCCGTTCGGCCGCGACCGGCTGGATCTTGCCGACCTGGAGGCGATCGGTCCGGCGCTCGACGGCGCGGCCTTCGATGCGGCGGTCTACTGCGCCAGCATCCACAAGACCGATGCGGTCGAGGACGATGCCACGAGCGCGTTCCGCGTCAACGTGCATGCCGCGGACGCGGTCGCCGCCTGGTGCGCGGCCGCCGGAAAGCCCTTCGTCTACTATTCCACCGATTACGTTTTTTCGGGGCTGGACCGCGACACCCCCTACACCGAGACCGACGCCACATCGCCGATCAACGTCTACGGCGCCTCGAAGGCGATGGCCGAGACGCTGCTGCTGCGCCATCCGACGACGACGGTGCTGCGCGTCGCTTCATTGTTCGGCGTGGCCGGCGCCAGCGGCAAGGGCGGCAATTTCGTCGAGACGATGATCCGGGTCGGGCGCGAGCGCGGCACATTGTCGGTGGTTGACGACCAGGTGATGTCGCCGACGGCAACCGTCGACATCGCCGACATGACGCTGAAGCTTCTGGCGGCGGGGGCGCCGGCCGGCATCTACCACGCGGTCAATTCGGGCCGCGCCAGCTGGCATGAATTCGCCGCGGAGATCATCGCCCGTGCCGGCATCGACGCTGTGGTCGAGCCGACGACCTCGGCCGCCTACAAGACGCGGGCCTTGCGGCCGGCATTCTCGGTGCTCGACAACGCGAAGATTTCCGGCGTTATCGGCGCGCCCGCGCCATGGCAGGACGCGCTCGACCGCTACCTTGCGGCGCGCCGGGGCTGAGCGGCGCTACAGATGCGCCGGCGGGTGCGCCGACGGATCGTCCTGCTCGACAACCCGTTTCAGATAGTCGCCGTAGCTGTTGCGATAGGTGGCGGCAAGCGCCAGGACATCGGCGCGGCTGATGAGGCCCATCCGCCAGGCGATCTCCTCCGGGCAGGCGATCTTGTAGCCCTGCCGGGCCTCCACGGTCTGCACGAAATTGGCCGCCGCCAGCAGGTTGTCGACGGTTCCGGTGTCGAGCCAGGCGATGCCGCGCTGCAGCTTGACCACGTTGAGATCGCCGCGCCGCATGTAGGCTTCGTTGACCGAGGTGATCTCCAGTTCGCCGCGCTCCGAAGGCGCGACGGACTTGGCGATGTCGACCACGTCGCTGTCGTAGAAATAAAGTCCGGTGACCGCCAGGTTGCTGCGTGGCTTCTCGGGTTTTTCCTGCAGCGAGACCGCCTTGCCCGCCGCGTTCATCTCGACGACGCCGAAGGCGCGCGGATTGCCGACCGGATAGGCGAAGACGCTGGCCCCGGTGGTCAGGCTGGCCGCGTCCTGCAGGATCGTGGTGAAGCCCGCGCCGTAGAAGATGTTGTCGCCCAGCGCCAGCGCGCAGGCGTCGCCGGCGATGAAATCCTCACCGATCAGGAAGGCCTGCGCGAGCCCCTCGGGCCTGGGCTGCTCGGCATAGGACAGCGACAGCCCCCAGGCCGCCCCGTCGCCCAAGAGCGCGCGGTATTGCGGCAGCGCGTCGGGCGTCGAGATGATCAGGATCTCGCGGATGCCGGCCAGCATCAGCGTCGACAGCGGATAATAGATCATCGGCTTGTCGTAGACCGGCAGCAGTTGCTTGGAGATCAACCGGGTGACGGGATAAAGCCGCGTGCCGAGCCCGCCGGCGAGAATGATGGCTTTCATGAAAGAGGTCCTGATCAATCATTAAAATCATTACGTTTATGCTGGCGCATACTGTATCGCGAACTTGGGTTTTTCGGAGCGAAAAGTTGCGGAACAAGATAAATTCAGGCCCTGCATTGCGCATCCTCACCGAGAGGTCCGATCGCTTGATTTGTCGGTCTCGCACAGCTACACAGTTGATCAATCACGGACGCGGCTTGGTTCTGGGGGGCTGATCGGCGGGTGTTCATTCGCAGCTTGGCTCGGCCGCACGGACTGTCATTGCCGTGATCGCGCGGCTCGACAAGGAACGAGATTGTCGACGACGATGAGAGTCATCATTCATATCGGTGCGACCAAGACCGGCTCCTCGGCTCTTCAGCACTACCTTCATAAGAACTCCTCGCGTCTCGCTCAAGACGGCGTCTGTTACCCGGACGTCGGGGTCGCCTCCGGCGCGCAGCATCTCATCGCCGCCGCCTTGCATCCGTCCGCATTTCGGCTGCATTCCAATGAATTGCCCGATCCGCTCGGCGTGCGACAGGCGCGGTTCGCGGAGATGATGCAGCAGGCGCTCGCGACCGCGCGCGCGAGCAACGCGCATACGCTGGTTCTCAGTTCGGAGTATCTCTGGGGGGTGTTTTCCGAGCCGTTCTACGCGGCGTGGATGACCAATCTCCAGGGCTGCGACGTCTCGATCTACGCGGTGCTGCGCCGCCCCGATCAATGGCTTCAGTCGTCCTACCTGCAAGCCTTGAAGTTCGGGCAGGATCTCGATTTCGGACCCTGGTTCGACACGATTCAGGCGCCTGCGCGGGGTGCGGATCACGCCGCCGTGCTGAAGGGATGGCAGGCCGGCACCGGCGGTGGCAAGATCCATCTGCGCAGCTATGAGGATTTGCTGGCGCGCGACGCCGTGTTCTCCGATTTCCTGGAACTGGTCGGCGTGGCGGCTGCAGACGTGCCCGTGCGCGCCGCAGGGCAGGTCAATCCGTCGCCCTCCGAAGACGCCATGAAGCTGATGCTGGAGATCAACCAGAGCAACCTTCCCGACGCGGCGAAGGGCAAGGTGCGGCAAATGATCATGGCGATGATGCCGCAGCGCGAGATCGGGACGCCTCTGAATTTTCTCGATGCGGCGATGCAGGCCCGGGTCGATGCCTATTACGATCCGATCATCGCCGAGATCAACGATATGTTTTGCGTGGATAAGGCCGGTTATTTGAGCAACTATCAACCGATCGCATCCGAATCCTGAACGCGTCGGCATTGACGACCGGCATTCACGATCGAAGGGACTTTCGTTTTGACCGTCAATCGTTTTGGCCGCACGCGCGTCCTTGTCACGGGGGGAGCCGGATTCGTTGGCTCGCACCTGTGCGAACGCCTTCTTGACGATGGTGCAGAGGTGTTGTGCCTCGACAACTTCTACACCGGGCGTCGGGAAACGGTCGCGCACCTGCTCGACAATCCGCGTTTCGAACTGATGCGGCATGACGTGACCTTCCCC
>JBFHII010000158.1:0-6516 GCA_041596535.1 Breoghania sp.
AAGTAGACGTCGCCGAGCGTCTCGTCGGGACCGATCTCGCATTCCTTCTGGAGCAGGATCGGGCCCTCATCGAGACCGTCGTCCGGCCAGAAGATGGTGAGGCCGGTCTTGGTCGCACCCTGCGCGATCGGCCAGTTGATCGACGACGGCCCGCGATGCATCGGCAGCAGCGACGGGTGGTACTGGAACGAACCGTACTTCGGCGCGTCACGCACCGCTTCGGGCACGAACAGCAACACATAGGCCATGATGCAGACGTCGGATTCGAAAGACTTCATCAGCTCAAGGGCTTCCTCGGTCTTCCAGGACGCCGGCTGATGCACCGGCAGGCCCTTCTCGATCGCCAGTTCCTTCAACGGATCGACGGGCCGGCCCTCCTTGTCCGGCGCCGTGCAGACCGCCACGACGTTCTCTCCGCGTTCCAGAAGCCGCTCGAGTACCGCGCGGCCGAACGCCTGTTGTCCGTGGACGACAATGCGCATTTTCTCACTCCCAGTAACGTCTTGACTTGGTTCGGCGTTTCCCTGAGCGATCAGATCGCGCCGGCGTCTTTCATGCTGGCGACATCCTCGGCACTGAAGCCAAGCACATCGCGCAGGATTTCGTCGGTGTGCTCACCCAGAAGCGGCGAACGCGCCACCTCGACCGGCGACCCCGACAGCTTGATCGGGCAGCCGACGCTGAGATACTTGCCGCGCTCGGGATGATCGACTTCGACCACCGTGCCGGTCTCGCGCAACGACTGCTCCGCGGCGATCTCCTTCATCGACAGGATCGGTCCGCACGGGATGTTGAGCGGGTTGCACAGGTCCATGACCTCGAACTTGGTCTTGGTCTTGGTCCAGGCCTCGATCGTGTCGAAGATGTGCCCGAGCTTGTCGAGGCGTTCGGCCGGCTTGGCGTAGCCTTCCTGCGTCTTCCATTCGGGCTTGCCGATGAGGTCGCAGATGTTGCCCCACACGGGCGCCTGGGTGATGAAGTAGATGTAGGCGTTGGGATCGGTCTCGTAGCCCTTGCACTTCAGGATCCAGCCCGGCTGGCCGCCACCCGAGGCGTTGCCGGCGCGCGGCACCGCGTCGCCGAAGGGGATGCCTTCGCCGTACTGGTGGTATTCGGTCAGCGGACCGCGCTCAAGGCGCTGCTGGTCGCGCAGCTTGACGCGGCAGAGATTGAGCACCGCATCCTGCATGGCGGCTGTGACCTTCTGGCCCTTGCCGGTCTTCTCGCGCTGAAACAGCGCCGTGACGATGCCGAGCGCCAGATGCAGGCCGGTGCCGCTGTCGCCGATCTGCGCGCCCGTCACCAGCGGCGGGCCATCGAGGAAGCCGGTGGTCGAAGCCGAACCGCCGGTGCACTGGGCAACGTTCTCATAGACCTTGCAGTCCTCGTAGGGACCCGGGCCGAAACCCTTGATCGAGGCCATGATCATGCGCGGGTTGATTTCCTGGATGCGCTCCCAGGAAAAGCCCATGCGATCCAGCGCGCCGGGCGCGAAATTCTCCACCAGCACGTCGCAGGTACGCACCAGCTCCTCGAGAACTTCCTTGCCCTTGTCGCTCTTGGTGTTGAGCGTCATGGAGCGCTTGTTGTGGTTGAGCATGGTGAAATACAGGCTGTCGACATCGGGGATGTCGCGCAGCTGACCACGGGTGGCGTCACCGACGCCCGGCCGCTCAACCTTGATGCAATCGGCGCCGAACCATGCCAGCAGCTGGGTGCAGGTCGGACCCGACTGGACGTGGGTGAAATCGAGGATCTTGACGCCTTCTAGAGCCTTCATTGGGTGCTCCTGTTCTTGAGGATCTGTGTTTGCCGGAGCTGGATTATTTCTTTGAAACCACGCTCTGAGGATTGAGATTGCCGATGCGGCCGCTCTCGGTGCCCGCCTGCGGGTCGATGACGGCGTTGACCAGGGTCGGCCGGCCGGAGTCCATGGCCTCGTTGACGGCGCGCATCAGCTCGTCGGGGCTGGTCGCGGTGACGCCGACGCCGCCGAAGGCTTCCATCATCTTGTCGTAGCGTGCGTCCTCGACGAAGACGGTGGTTCCCGGATCGCGCCCGGTCGGATCGACGTCGGTACCGCGGTAGATGCCGCCGTTGTTGAACACCACCACGCAAATCGGCAGGTTGTAGCGGCAGATGGTCTCGACCTCCATTCCGGAGAAGCCGAAGGCGCTGTCGCCCTCGACCGCCAGAACGGGGTGGCCGGTTTCCACGGCCGCGCCGATCGCCTGCCCCATGCCGATGCCCATGACGCCCCAGGTGCCCACGTCAAGCCGCTTGCGGGGCTTGTGCATGTCGATCACCGAGCGGGCGAAATCGAGCGTGTTGGCGCCCTCGTTGACGAGGATGGCGTCAGGCCGCTGCTTGATGATGGTCTTCAGCACGCCGAGCGCGCCGTGGAAGTCCATCGGCGAATTGTTGTTCTGCAGCCGCGGCGCCATCCTGGCGACGTTGGTGGTGACCTTCTCGCGGATCGCGTCGGTCCATTCGGCCGGCGGCGGCGTCCAGCCCTTGGCGATTCCGTCGAGCAGGGCTGCGACGCAGGAGCCGATATCGCCGACCACCGGGGCCGCGATCTCGACGTTGGAATCCATTTCCTTGGGCTCGATATCGATCTGGATGAACTTCTTCGGCGCCGTGCCCCAGGTCTTGCCCTTGCCGTGCGACAGCAGCCAGTTGAGGCGCGCGCCGATCAGCATCACCACATCCGACTCCTTCAGCGCCAGCGAGCGCGCGGCACCGGCGGACTGCGGGTGGTCGTCCGGAAGCAGGCCCTTGGCCATGCTCATCGGCAGGTAGGGAATGCCGCTCTTCTCGACCAGCGCCTTGATGGCCTCGTCGGCCTGAGCGTAGGCTGCACCCTTGCCCAGGATGATCAGCGGCCGCTTGGCGCCCTTGAGCACATCCAGAGCGCGGGAAATGGCGTCGGGCGCCGGAATCTGCGCCGGTGCCGGATCGATGACCTTGACCAGCGACTGCGCGCCCTTGGTCGCGTCCATGGCCTGCCCGAGCAGGGCTGCGGGAATATCGAGATAGACGCCGCCGGGACGGCCCGAGACGGCGGCACGAATGGCGCGCGCCACGGCGATGCCGATGTCCTCGGCATGCAGCACGCGGAACGCCGCCTTGCACAGCGGCTTGGCGATGGCGAGCTGGTCCATCTCCTCGTAGTCGCCCTGCTGCAGATCGACGATCTCGCGCTCGGACGAGCCGGACATCAGGATCATCGGGTAGCAATTGGTCTGGGCATGCGCCAGCGCGGTCAGGCCGTTGAGAAAGCCGGGCGCGGAGACAGTCATGCAGACGCCGGGCTTCTTGGTCAGGAAGCCGGCAATCGCCGCGGCATAGCCGGCGTGCTGCTCGTGCCGGAAAGACAGGACGCGCAGGCCCGCGGCCTGCATGTAACGGCCGAGATCGGTGATCGGAATACCGGGCACGTTGTAGATGGTGTTGATGTCATTGAGCTTGAGCGCGTCGATGAGCAGGTGGAAGCCGTCGGTCAGATCCTGTGCGGCTTCGTCCGATTTCACATCAACGCTCGGCGCTGTTGCTGACATTTTCTTTCTCCCAGAAAGCCTTTGGCTCAGGCCGTTTGGCTATGTTTCTTAGCGCGTGTGCGCAGTGGATTTCCGATGGCGCACGAGGCACCCTGGCTGGTCAGAGGGCGGGCGCGTGACACCCCTGCCGTCCGGCCTGCAAGCCGCCTTTGGCGGCACTGTCCGCAATCCCGGTCATCCTGCTTCCCCCTGTTCGCCGGCGCGGTTTGATCGCGACCGGCGGAATGATTTCAGTCGACATGGAAATTCAGCGCGACATGGGTGCGCAGGTTGAACGTGTGCTCGCGCACCAGCCGTTCGGCCAGCTCCGTGTCGCGGCACTCCAGTGCCTCGATGATTTGGGTGTGATCGACCACGGACTTGGTGATGCGGTCGGCTTCGGTGATCGTGCGCGCACGGATGGCGCGCACGTGAATGAACAGCTCGTCCGCCATCTTGCAGATCTGCGGCGACTTGGAGAGCCGCAGGATCGCCTGATGGAAGCGGATGTTGCTGTCGGAATACTCATCCATGTGCGCCGACAGGGTACCCTTGTCGACTTCATTGACGATCGTCCGCAACTGGCTGATTTCCTCGTCGGTCGCCACCTGCGTGGCAATCCGCGCGGACATGCTTTCCAGAGCCGCCCAGGCGAGGATCATGTCGAGGATCTCCGCCTTGGACTTGCGCACGATATAGATGCCGCGCCTCGGAACGATGCGGACCAGCCCCTCCTGCTCAAGCCGCGCGAGCGCCTCGCGAAGCGGCGTCCGGCTGATGCCGAACTGCTCCGACAGGCTGCGTTCATCGAGCTTCAGGTCGACGTTGTCGTCATAGATGTTCTTCTTGACGATGGCGTCTTTCAGACTGTTGTAGATCGTCGTCTTCAGGCTGAAGTCTTCAACGATCGGGGATATGTCCAGCATGCTTTCGACCCTGTCTCGGTGCCGGATCGCCAACGCGGCGTCCCGGTAGCGGCGAGTGCGACAATTCGCTCTGGTACTTTGTATACCACCGCGACTTCGCCTTGCATAGGCTCATCGCACCCGCCTTCAGAAAACATCCTAAGCTTTTGATGCCGCCCGCTTTTTCATATAGCGAGAGATCATCGGATAGACCGCGAGCAGGAAGGCGATGGCGAGGAATGTCGCCGACAGCGGCCTTTCCACGAGCACGGAAATTTCACCCTGCGATCCCAGCATCGACTGGCGGAACGACTGTTCGGCCAGCGGCCCGAGCACGATCGCCAGCACGGCGGGCGCCACGGGGTAGTTCAGCTTGCGGAGCAGATAGCCGACCACGCCGAACCCGAGCATCAGCCACACGTCGTGCATGGTCTGCGTCGGCGCATAGCCGCCAACCACGCAGAGGATGAAGATCATCGGCGCAAGGATGGTGAACTTCAGCGTCAGAACCCGCACGAAGATCGGAATGAACGACAGGTTGATGATCACGGTGACGACGTTGGCCACATAGAGCGAGCCGATGAGGCCCCAGACGAAATCGGGATGCTCTGCGAACAACAGCGGCCCCGGGCGCAGCCCCCAGATGATCATGCCGCCGAGCAGGATCGCCGTGGTCGGCGAGCCGGGAATGCCCAGGGTGATCATCGGCAGCATGGAACCTGTGGATGCCGCATTGTTGGCGGATTCCGGCGCCGCGACACCCGCGGGGTTGCCGCGGCCGAAGCTGTCGGGATCCTTGGAGAAGGTCTTCGCGAGGCCATAGGACATCAGCGCGGCGGGGGTTGCGCCGGCCGCCGGCAGCATGCCGACGAAGTAGCCGATCAGGCTGCCCAGAACCGTCGTGCCGAAGTAGTTTTTCACCTGCTTGACGTTGTCGATCATGCGCCGGAAGGACGAGTTCACTTTGTGCACCTGCACGTCGCCCTTTGTTTCCTCGAGCGTCCACAGCATCTCGCCAATGCCGTAGATACCAATCGCCAGCACGAGGAAGTTGATGCCGTGGAAGAAGCCGTCGATGTCGAAGAAGATCAGGCGCGGCTTGCCGGAGATCACGTCCAGCCCGATCGTCGCCAGCACCAGGCCGATGAGAATCGAGAAGATCGTCTTCGGGATGTCGTCGCCCGACAGACCGATGAACGTGGCGAACGCCAGGATCATCAGCGCGAACTCTTCCTGCGGCCCGAACTTCAGGGCAAAGGACGCCAGCGGCGGCGCGAACAGCGTGAACAGGACGATGGAGATCGTGCCGCCGATGAACGAGGCGACCGCGGCGGTGGCGAGCGCCAGATCGGCCCTGCCCTTCTGCGCCATCGGCCGCCCGTCGAAGACCGTGGCCACGGCGGTCGACGCGCCCGGAATGCCCAGGGTAATCGAACTCACCGCGCCCCCGTACATGGCGCCGTAATAGATCGCGGCCAGAAAGATGATCGCCGTGTTCGGCGGAACCAGGAACGTGACGGGCAGCAGGATCGCAACGCCGTTGACCGAGCCCAGGCCAGGCAGCGCGCCGACGAAGAGCCCCACCGTGCACCCCAGGATGAGCATCATGAGATTCAGCGGCTCGAACGACTGCATAATCCCCTGCATGAGAGGATCCAGGATGGCTTCCATTTCAGTAAACTCCCTCTACCGACATCTTGTTTTCTCAGTAGATCAAATCGTAAAGCGGATAGAACAAAGGCTCCGAGTAGCCCTTCGGAAGAGGGATAATCAACGCGCCTTCAAAGAAGAAGAACAGAAACAGAGGTGTCGAAATGGAGAGAATTACGGTTAGAAGCCATGTATGCCCACCCATGACCCGGAGATAGAAGACAAGGAAGAAGAAAATGGAGAAATAAAGACCGATGATATGTGTGCCGGCCAGAAGAAAGATCAGGGCAAGGACGGTGGTGCCGACGATCTGGATGGCCCCGGCGTCCATGAACATCGCCATGTTGCGCGACTCCGGCGTGGCGCCCATGAACCACTTGACGATGATCGCCAGGCACGACAGCAGCATCCCCAGCGACAGC
>JBFHII010000159.1:0-6491 GCA_041596535.1 Breoghania sp.
ATCCCGAGGTGCTTCGCGCGCTTGCGGGCCTCGGTCGATTTCTGGGCCACATCGGCATTCGTCTTGAGCCGGTGGCACGGGCGGCGCAGGGCGCGCAGGTTGCCTTCGCGGTTCTCGCCCCCGAGGATCAGCGCGGTTTCGTGGTCAAACTCGATGCCCTCGGCCCCGGTCAGCTTCACACCGCACCCACAGGCGCAGACGCCTTCCTGGCGCAGGATGATCCGCAACTTGACGCGCGGCGGGGCGGCGGTGGTAGCCGTGGCGCCGATCCATTCTTCGACGGGGCGGGTCATGTGATAACCCTCGTCACCCGGCCAATCTCCGGGTCGCCGCGCTTGTGCGACCTGACCCAGACGCGCACGCCTGTCGAATATGTGCGCCAGTGCCCGCGCACGTCGTGTTCCCGCATGCGGATGCCTGACGGTTCGTCGGGGCGCTCGTAATCGCGGGCTCGGTGAATCCCAGACAGTGTACGTAGGCTGTGAACGGGCACATATCGCATGGAATCGCCTTGTCGCTCCCATGCGCCCGGAGCGTTGCGTGTGCCGGTCAGCGCCGACATATCGGCTGACCGCTCAGTATATGAGGCCAGCACCAGTGCGGCGCGGACGTATTGGGCAATGGCTAGCTTCTGCCAGTCAGCAAACCGCTGGTGGTAGGCGTCGGCGCTCAAGTCACTATCCCGGAATTGGAACGCCTGCTGCCGTCCGCTGCGCTTGCCCCAGACGGTCAGGGCGTGTTCTGTTTCGTCGGTCAGTACGGACAGAATCCCAATATGCTGGCTCTCCACCCACCAGCGTCCGAAATGCTCGATGCGCGTGTCTCGGCGGTCATTCTCAGCAATGATCCGGTCCGCGACAGCCTCCCTATCTCTCGTCATGTGAAACACCACGGCGGGCAGCATGTCGGTCGGCATCTTGAAGCGGGCATTGGCGAAGATCGGCGGGAGTTTGCTGTTCACGCCGCAACCCTCCGCAGTTCCTCAGGCGAAACCCCGATCTTCCCGGCGATCCAGCCAAGGACGGCTTCCTTGCTTTCCTGAAACCGCTCCTTGCCCATCGCCCGGTAGGACTGGCTTTCCGGCGTCCAGATGCGCACAACCGGCCCGGTGATAGATCCAAGCGCATAGCCCTCGGCCTTCGTCTCAGCCCGGATCAGTTCAGCCTTCACGCGCAGCGCCGCCGCGTTGCTGCCGCAGTCGAGCGTGTAGAGCCGGTGGAACCCGGTGGCGATCAGCGCGTGCTTGCGCAGCGTCTCTGGCGTCTCTGCCCACGGCTGCATGGCCTCGGCCTCTGGCAGGCTCGCCCACGCATCCTTGATCCAGGCGAATTGGTGCTTGTGGCTGGCCTCGCTGCGGACCCGCTCGATGCTGACGAACACCAGTTCCCCGGCCTCCAGGTCGGGCAGGTCGTTCGCGATGATGCGGACGGTTCCGGGGGCGATGACGCGGGCGCGGTAAATCAGATCGGCGGTCATGCGGCGGCCTCGGCCATGTACCGGGCGCGCAGATCGGCAACCGTGTCCAGGACGCCCCGAAGGAAGTCGGAAACCGCAGCCTCGATTTCGGCGATGATGTCGTCGTTGCGGAAAACACGCGTCACGAAAAGCTGCATTTCGGCGGGCAGGCGCGGATCGTATGAAACGAAGTCGCACCAGTCCCGGCCAGAGCAAGCCATCTGGAACTGCATCTGCTTGAGGTATTCGCCCTTGATCGCGCCGCCCAGCAGCGTCTCGATATGGGTTGCCGTGTTCGGGCACTTGATCTCGACCATGCCAAGATCACCGACAAGCCCGTCCGGGCTGCACCCGGCGAAGGCGATGCGCGGGTGATCGATGAAACCGACCTCAACAACCGTGGCGTCGTGCATGAACTCGTAGGCGGCGCGGGCAGCGGGTTCCTGTTCCGTGCCCCATTGCATCGCGGCGTTGGTGAAGCTGTCGCGGCGCTCGCCGGTCAGATGCTCGGCAACCAGATCGGCGGCGTAGTTCTTCGCGGCTGCCCCCGGCCCGGTCTTGGTCTGGGCCATCACGTCCGCAATGCGCGAGGCGGTAACTCGGCCCGTGCGATGCGCGAACCACTCGGCGCTGCGCTGTTCCATGGTGTGGACCGCGCCGGTCATTTGGCACCGCCTTTCTGCGCGATCTTCTTGCGCAGCATGGCTACGGCGGTATCGAACTGCTTGAGCGTCAGCTCTTCAACCGTTTCGGCGTGGAGCCATTCCAACATCTTCGCAGCATCTGCCCCCGCCTGCTCGATCAGGCCTTGCAGGGTCTGGAACTGGTCGGCGTTGATGCGCTTTTCTGCTTCCGACGCGCGCCCGTCGTCGTCCTCAGATGCGGCCAGCCCCAGCGCCAACTTGAGCGTGTACCGCTGCAAATAGGTCGCGACGCTGCCTACCGCCTGAATGTGGTTCTTGTTCCCTGACAGGTCGATCCCGCTCAGAAGGGTCGTTTCCTCGCTGTAACCGTCGCGATGCGACAGGATGCAGGTCACGGTGACAGTCTGACCGTCCTGCGCGGTCCGATAGCGATAGGACAGGCCGTTGCGCGACAAGATCGGATCGACTGTCCTGGCAATCTCGGCCATGTCCTCGTGCTGATAGTGGGTGCGGCCCTTCTGCGTGGTGAAGTCAACTGTCCGGTTTTTCCGGATAGCTGGAATGTCTGCCTTGGCGGCGGCGATGGCTTGGTCGAACGCCCGCCGCCCGGTGTTGGCGCGGTGACGCTCCTCCAGTTCCATAAGCTTTTCGATCATCGCCACGTCCGCGCCACGCTCTACAGCGCGCTCGATCATGGACATGGGCGTTACGACCGGCAGTTGGATCGGCGTGTCGTCTTGTTTGGTAACAGCGTTCATGGGTCAGAACCCTCCGTAGTAGGCGGTCACATAGCCCGCGCAGTCGATGATCCTGGCGAGCAGGTACAGCCCTGCGGTCGCGGTGAAGGCGGGAAGGAAAAGGCGGGTCATTTGCACGCTCTCACGGCAATGGTGGTGTAGACGGCGCACCACGCGCGGACCTTCTCGGTGTCATAGCCAAGGCGGGCCGCAGCCATGCGGGCATCACGGGCGACGGTGACGGATGCGCCGTGGGTCTGGCCGGTGCGACAGGACGTGAACACAGGGAACGCCTCTGCCGTCAGCTCAGCCGGGCGCGGGTCGTAGTCGCCGAAGCTGCGGTCGGCGGTCATGCCGGTATGCGCGGTCATTCTGCGGCCTCGTGGGTGAGGGCGTTCTCGCTTATGCGCTTGGCGGTCTCCATCAGCGGGTTGATGAAGTCGGCGTCGTAGCCAGCGGCGCGGCACTTCTCGATGGCGTCAGCGACCGCCTTAGCTGCATTGTTGCGCGCGATTTCTTCAGCTGACGGGATGGCCGAAATCGCGGCATCCAGATTGTCCAGCGCCTCTCCGAAAGTCTTTCCTTTGCCGGTGTAGTCGTTGTCGGTGTAACTATTCCCGCTCATCCAAGCGGTGATTGGTGAATTCACGCTGGCATACATCAACAACTTTGGCGCAAGGTACGGCTGCTTTCCCGTCTTCGCGACATAGGCGGAATGTGCGGCGATCAGCCGGTCGGTGATCTGTTCTTCGGTCATCATGCTGCATCCTCCCGCCAGATATCTGCGTCCAACTGCGCCGCCTGATCGTCGGCGTGGGCGCGCTGCAACTCGTCGCTGGCGTAATCGACGAGCGCGGTGGGGATGGTGTCGTGCTGGTAGCCGCCAGCCTCGTAGCGGGCCGCGATGGCGCGCTTGACCTTGGCGGTGACGTCGTACCGAGGCGCGGTTGCCGGCATGTGCCAGACGATGACGTCGGGGAAGTCGGCCAACTGCGCGTCGGCCTGATTGATGGCATCGGCCCAATCGGCGCAGGCGGCTTCCTCGTGCAGGAACAGCCCTCCGCTGTGGGAGATGGTCATCACGAGGTATTCGGGGGCCCTGGCGGTCATTGCGCGCTCCTTTCGTGCCCGGTCGGCGTGGCCGGGGATGCGTCGATGATGGCGAGGATGAGGGGAAGCAAGCGCTCGGCCCATTCGGGGGCGGTATCGTCCATCTTGGCGATCCAGACCCGCCCGGCCTCGGTGTTCCACTTGCGCCACTTGCTGATCGGGTGACGCTGGCAGCCGATTTGCAGCGCGTCGGCGGTGTAGCCGATCTGCCAGCGCTCGATTTGCAGCGTCTTGACCTCGTGCATGTTGCCGAAACAGCTCAGGTTCGCGCCGCTCAGGTTCGCGCCGGTCAGGCTCGCGCCGGTCAGATCCGAGCCCGTCAGGTCCGCGCCGGTCAGGTCCGAGCCGGTCAGGTCCGAGCGGGTCAGGTCCGCGTCGGAAAGGTCCGCGCCGGTCAGGTCCGAGCGGGTCAGGTCCGCGTCGGAAAGGTCCGCGCGCACGCCCCCATACTCGCCGCGCAGCCACATCTCATGCAGCCGCAGGTGCTCGGCCAGCGTGATGCCGTTGTGGATGATGTTGGCCGGGGCGGTCATTGCGCGGCCCCCAGGAGCGCGCCTTCCTCGGAGATGGCAAAGCGAGGGACGAAGCACCCTCCGAGATGACCTGTCGTCCGGTCGATATGCCTCATGATCCCGAAAACGTCGTGAGCGAAATTCATGTTGTCGGCCGCGAGAAGGCGGTCAAAGTCAATGAATTGGTTTCCGTTCCCGCCGTTCGCCGCAGCCATGTCCATGGCGAAGGACATGCGGTCTATTTCGGCATGATGGCCGGCCATCTTGAGCACGCGGTCATAGATGCGGTCCATCTGATCGGGCGTGGGGCTGTTGAACTGTACCGTCATGTCGTCTCTCCCGTGTGGCGGTGTGCCTATGGGGAGAGAATAGATGTGAAGAATCACACAGTCAAGGCCGAATGCGGGAAACTTCACACTTTGCGGGCGTGAAAAACACCGCTAGGTTGTCCTGATGGACCTGCTTCGCGAGTTAAGCTTGAGTCAGATTGTCGCAGGCGTCATTGCTTTGACGCCGGCCGCTGAGGGATCTGGGCCAGTGCCTTTGCAAGCTGCTCTTGCGCAGATTGATCGTATTGCGAGAGAAGTTCGGCAAGCTCTGGAACAAGATACGCCCGCTTCCCCAGACCGATCAACTCCCCGACATCACAACCAAGAGCCGATGCCAGACTGAGCGCAGTCGAGAGCTTCGGGCTTTGCGCTCGGCCCTCGAGGATATCAGAGACGGCGCGGCGGTTAAGCCCAGCCCGAAGCGACAGCTGCGCTGGGTTCATGCCCTTGTCGAGCATGATTCTCTCCAGGTTGTCGCGGAAATCTTTTGCGCCATTCATGCTCTCGAACTTATAGGAGCGCGGCGCGCCCTGCGAATGTGAAGTTTCGTCTTGCCATGTGTGATCGTTCACACTATCATCGCTCCCCATGAGCAATACCTCCGACGCCCTCAAGGAAGAAATCGAAGCCGCAGCGCTGGCGCTCGGCCTGTCGCCGTCCACCGTTGGCCGCAGGGTTGGTCAGGGCGGCCGGTTCTACGCGCGCCTTGTCGAAGGCAAGCGGGTGTGGCCGGAAACGGCTGCTTCGGTTCGTGATCGTTTGCGCGACATGACGCAGGCGGTGTCGTGATGGCATCGGTGGCTCTCCGTTCAGTTCCAGCCAAGCGTGCCAGCCCCGGCGCCCCCGCGTCGCCCGGCGTTTCCACCGGACAATTCCCCGGCGTGCCCGTCGATCTGGACCGCCTTCGCCGTGTGCTGCCGGATCGCTGGTCAGCGTTCCTGCGCGCGCACTTCCGCGACAGGATCCACGTCGCCTTCATCTTCGGCGTTGACGAGCGCACCGCCCGCAACTGGTGGGACGGCGTTGGATCGCCCCGCGCCGAGGTCGTGCTCCTGACGATTTCGCAATGCCCGGACGCCCTGCCGTACCTGATGGAGGCCGCATGAGCGCACATGCCATCATCCGCGAACTTTGCCCGCCTGAGCCTGTGGTGTTCCACGAGTACGCCAACTTGTTCCCCATGCTGCAAGGCGATGCGCTGGACGGGCTGCGCGAGGATATCCGGCTGCACGGGGTTCGTGAACCTGTCGTCTTTCTGGACGGCGCGATCCTTGACGGCCGCAACCGTTACATGTGCGCCCGCGAGTTGGGCATCGAATACCCGCGCATCGCCTTCTTCGGGACCGACCCGCTGGCGTTCGTCATCAGCCACAACCTGCACCGCCGCCACCTGACGGAAAGCCAGCGCGCGAGTATCGCGGCGCGGGTGGCGAACATGCCGAGGGGCGGAGCTGTATATCGGTCCGCAAATTTGCCGACCGATGTTGCGCCGGAACTGTCGCTGTCCGAGCAGGCAAAGGCCCGCGCGCCACTCACATCGACCGGCGATGCCGCCCGCCTGCTGAATGTGTCAGAGCGCAGCGTCACAACCGCCAGGAAGGTTCACGAGACCGCGCCCCCTGAAATTGTCCGCGCTGTCGATGATGGCCGCATGTCCGTCTCGCTCGCGGCGCAGGTTGCCGATTTGCCTGACGAAGCCAAGGC
>JBFHII010000160.1:0-6467 GCA_041596535.1 Breoghania sp.
CGATTTCAAGGGGGGAAGACCGGTATGCACAGCACACCGGGAAAAAATCGGAACAGGGCCTGAAATACAGGCACGCCCGCGGCCGAAGGCCCGGGCGTGCCGGTTGATTTCGTTATCGTGCGCGGTCCGCGCCAGGCGTTCAGGCGGCCTTGATGTCCTTGAACATCTTCTCGACGGCATCCTTGACCGGCTCGCCGGCATCGCTCGCAAGCTTCGTGGCAAGCTCCTGCATGTCCTTGGCCTGGCCGGAAAGCGCGTCGAACTGCTGGCGGGCGTAGGATGTCTGCAGCTCGATCGCCTGCGACAGCGTCTTCACGCCGAACATGTCGCGCATGAAGGAGTAGGCCGCATCGGTGTTCGCCTTGGCGGCTTCAAGCGCGCGCAGGTTCAGCTCGACCATGCTCTGACGGCCGGTCTCGTAGCTGTCCTCGATCAGATCGGTCGATTCCTCGGCCGCGCTGCGCATGCGGTCATAGGCCTCGCGAAACTGCTCAACGCCCTTCTCCGCGACTTCGCGGACGGCGGCAGGAACTTCCATCGTGGGCATGTCCAGCGTCGGAATGTCCATCTTGGGCAGGGAAAAGGCGGAAAATTCGGTGCCGGACGTGGACTCGGCGGCCTTCTTGGCGCGGGTCTTGGGAGCGGCGGTGGTCTTCGGCGCGGTCTTTGCAGTGGTCATGATGTCATCTCCAATGGACGGCTGGAATACTCCGGACCGGACCGTTCCGGGATAAGAGGCTCCAGCACTCAATAGCCGGCCAGTGTCCTGCGCTGCGGCGTGTCCGCCATGCGCCTTCTGACCGGGCGCCCCCTCGGAGCGCACGTCGGCCGCAATCGGCCTGAAATTCCAATGCAGGGAGAATAGCACAATTATATTGCATTGCAACAACTATTTTGCAGTGCACAATAAATGTTGGAAACGGCAGAAACCGGCGCTTCTGGAGGCGCCCGCGCATCAACAGCTGCGGCATCGCGTCCAGGCGGAGCCACGCCGGCCCACCTTGTGACAGGCGCCGGCGCGGCGGTATCGAGCGGCCCGCGCGCGGGCCGCTCGCCGGAAAATCAGCTCTTCGACGACGGCTTGGTCGCGTCGCTGGCTGCCTTGGTGGCGGTTTCGCTGAATTCGCGGGCCTGTTCGCCCAGGATCTCCATCTGCGACTTCAGAAACTCGCTCTGCAGCTTCATGATTTCCTGCACGTCATTGGCGCGCACGATGTTCTGCGCCAGGGCAAAGGCCGCGCCGATGTGCTCCTCGGCATATTCCAGCGCCTTCTTGTTGATGTCGCGCGCGCCGCTCTGCACCGCGTTGGGCGAACCGTCCACGGTGCTCACGGCCTTCTGCGAGGCTTCGATGAACGAGTCGAAAGCCTTGCGCGCCTGATCGACGCTCTTGTCGGCGAAGTCGCGCATCTGCTCCGGAATTTCGAACGGGGGCGTGGTGCCAGCCATGTGGCTCTCCTCAACTGTTTCAAGCGGTGCCATTCTAGCATGGGGCATTCGCGCCGTGCGCGATTAAAATGCCATCGGAATCAACATATTGACTCCGTTTCGTAGGGGCCGTGACCGGCCCTTCCGACCCTTGCCTGCCGGCACTGATATACGCAGTCTACCAGACATTGGCGTGACAATGCGAGCAGGCGAAGATTTCGCGCGCCGCCGTGACGCGACAATCGCCGTCGCACAGCCGTGCCCGTGCGAGACGCAACATCGGCGACCGGCCGTGCGGAAACGGCCGATTTCCGCGCAAAACCCTGCCATGAAATCGACGCCGTTGTCGCGCAAGAGGCGCTTTCGAAACCGGAAATATCCAGGCATCCAATTGCGGAAAATTCGGATGTTCCAATTAACCAATCGACAAACGAGCAAGGCTATTCTGCCATCCGTTCGTGGACGATGTGGCGCATTCAAGATATTAACAAGCCATTAAGCGTAAGCGACGGGGCTCCGGACGGCCGCGTTATCGGTTCGAACGTAAATGCAACGGAGTTCGACACACCATGGACGGACACAACCGTGTCTATCTCGATATTTGCACCCTGGATGCGGTCGCTCCGCTTCTGGGCGATGCACGTCCGGCCTGGGTGTGGTCCGGCGATGGACGCACGATCTTGTGGTCCAACGCCGCCGGTGCGCAGTTCTTCCGCGCCGGCTCCATGGACACGCTGCTGACGCGAACACTGCCGGAAACCGCCCCTGCCCGCGCCCACCTCGAGCGCATCGCCACCCGCGGAGCGACCGACCGCGACGCGATCGGCCGGCTGCGGTTCTATCTCGGCCCCAAGATGGTGGTGGTGACGACGCTCGGCCGCCGGATCAGTCTGCCCGATGGTGAGGACGGCGCGCTGATCGTCGCCGTGGACGCCACCGGCACATCAAGCGACACGCCGCTTCAGGCGCTGTGCCAGTTGCTGGCCTCGGACACCAACGCCGCCTTCCTGATCGGCGCCGCGGACGCGGGCGACGGCGGTGTGATCGCAAGGGCGGGCACGCTCGCGCCGCCGCGTCCGACCAGCATCGTGCCCGACGCGGATGCCGAAGATGGCGGCGCCATGGAAGCCACCGCGGAGATCGACGGCGCCCGCCACGCCGCCCGCATCGCCCATCTCGGTGAAGGCGCAGGCGCCGATTTTCTGCTGCTGGTGCGCACCGAACCGCAATCGGCGCCGGAGATGGCGGCTGTCACGGAAGCTGACGCGGCAGAGACCATCGCGGGCGCGCCGCACGATGCCGGCGACACCGCTGAGACCGGCCACGCCTCCGGGGATGACAGCGCCGCGGATGCGGAGACGGTCGCCGCGTCCACGGCCGGTGAGACTGCTGCGGACGAGGCCGCATCGGCGGCCCGCCCGAGCCTGAGCGAGACATTGGCCGCGAAGCGGGCCTCGGAAACGGCACAGGAACCCGCGCCGGAGCAGCCCGTCGAGGAAGCGCCGCAGCGCCGCGCCCGCACGGTGGCCACCTCGCGCTTTCCGAAGAATTTCTTTCCCTGGCGCCGTCTGGTGCAGGCCAACGAGCCCGCGGTGGCGCCCGTGGTCGCCGAAGGCAGCGCCAACGAGAACGGATCGCAGGAGAACAAGCAGCCAACGCTTGACGACAAGATCGTTGCCGAGGTCATGGCGGCCAAGAAGGCGCTGCTCGACGAGGATGCCAAAGCCGACGCGGACCCGCCGCTTACCAACGGCGCGCTGACCGCTGTCGGCGCCACAGATTTCGTCGATGCCGCCGGTGCCGGCGATGAGACCGACGCCGACGATCAGGCGGCGACCGCCGAAGCCGAGACGATCGACGCCGGGGCGGCCGAAACCGCATTGCGGGATGACACCCCTGACGAAGCGCATGGCGAAGGGCCCGACGAACCGCATGCCGACGACGCTGACACGGCCGAGACGCTGAAGGCCACGACCGGAGACACCGTTGGGGCATCCGGCGATGACGACAGCGAGACCGTCGCTGACGCGGACCTCGTGCCCCTTGCCCGCGCGGAGGATGCGCAGGACGCGCCGATGCAAGCCGACGCCGAAATCACCCAAGCCGTCCCGCAGGAAGACGACACGACCGCACCGGATGCGGCCGTCTCTGACGAGGGCGCGACCGGGAGCAGCATGTCCGAGCAAGAGAGTGTCGAGACCGGCGCCGCAATCCCGGAGGTCTCCGTGGAATTGCCCGCGACGGCAGACGGTGCGTCCACCGAACAGACCGGTGACGCGGTCGAAGCCGCCGCCAGCGCTGAAGACCTTGAAGCCGGGACGGATGCGGCGGAGGACGAGAAACTGCCCGAGGCTGAGGCTGAGGTTGAGGCAGATGCTGAGCCGGAAACCGGCGCGCGTTTCGTCTTTGCGGGATACGCCCCGCCGGTCCGTTTCGTGTGGCAGATGGACGCCGAGCGCCGCTTCACCTCGGTGTCGCCGGAACTCGCGCAGGTCCTGGGCGGCGTCTCCACCGACATCGTCGGCTATACCTGGAGCGAGGTCGCCGACCGTCTCGGAATGGATGCCGACGGCCGCATCGCCAAGGCGCTGGAGCGCCGCGACACCTGGAGCGGCCTGACCGTCGACTGGCCGGTCACCGACAATCCGATCGCCGTCCCCGTCGATCTCGCGGCCTTGCCGGCGTTCGACCGCAACCGCGTGTTCGAGGGCTATCGCGGCTTCGGCGTCTGCCGCCCTGGCGACGCCATGCCGATGGCCTCACAGGAACCCGACGACGCCGTGCCCGCGGCGCTGCCGCCGCAAGCGGATCTGGCGCAAGCGGATCTGCCGGAAACGGATCTGCCTGAGGCGGAAGAGGCCACGTGTGACGCCGGCGAGACGGTAACCCAAACCACCGCAGAGACGGTGGCGCAGACGGAGGTGGCGGAGACCCCCGAGCCCGCGACACCGGACGTGGCCGCGCAGGAGGCGCCGGAAGACACCCCGGCCGTCGCATCCGCTGCGCCCGACGTGCCGACCGCCGCAACGCCGGATTTCGACGTCGACGTGCCGAAGATCGACGACGAGACGCCGGAAGCCGCGCGCGAGGAAACCGGGTCGTCCGAATCCGGGGCAGCCGAGGCCATGGCCACCATCGTCAATCTCGCGGAGCAACCGGCGGCCATCCGCGGATTGATCAGCGCGCCCTCCTATCCGGGCCTGTTCGCCTCCCTCGACACATCGGCATCCGGAGCCGACAACGACAGCCAGGATCCCGTGGTCTTCGGTTTGCCGGAAGCCGCCAACGCGGATGTCTGGGAAGCCGCCGTCACCGAGGAGCAGGACGACGCGTCCGAACCGCGCCTGCCAGGCGAAAGCCTCGCCACGGTCGAGGGTGTGGACATCGACGCGGAAGTGATCGTCGAGGACACCATCGCGCCAGAAGCTCCCGAAATGTCTGAGGCTCCCGAGGCATCTGAGACGTCCGAGGCGTCGGAGATGGGCGCGGCCGGCGAGCCGCCGCTCGACGACGCAGCCCGCGGCACGTTCGGCGCCGACAACGCGCTGCACGACGTCACCCCGCTGCTGCCCTTCGTGCGCCCCGGTGACAGCGGCGCGGAAGGCCGGACGCGAGACAACACCGGCGGCAGCGAAAGCTTCGCCGAAACCGTCATCCGCCTGGCCGAGCGCAAGCCGAACGCGCCCGAGACGCTGCTGACCAAGCCGGAGCGCGAGGCGTTCCGCAAGATCGCCGAGGCCCTGGGCAACCGGATCGAAGACACCAACCGCGTGACGCCGAAACCGCAGCCCCCCGAAGCGACGGACGGCCCCGTCCTCGAGGCGGACGAACCGGATGCAGAAGCACCCATGCTTCGCGACACGGAACCGGAACCCGCCGACGTTTTCGCCGACGTCCCTGTCCTGGACGACGAGACGGGCGAAGACGCGAACGCCGATGAGACTGCGGCGGAAGAGGATGCGCCCGTCAACGCACCGATCCCCATGCCGATCGCGGCGCGCCCGACGGTTCGTGCCGCGGACGCCGTCGAAAGCCGCGTGTCCGCTTCCGAGGATGTCGCGATCCATCCCCGGCTTCTCGACCGGCTGCCCATCGGCGTCGCCATCGTGCGCGGCCGCGACGTGGTCTATGCCAACAACACGCTGATGAGCCTGCTCGGCTACGCCGATCTCGACGCGCTGACCGAGGCCGGCGGGCTGGAAGCGATCTTCGCCGAGCCGGAAGAATGGCCGACGGTCGCGGGTCCCGACGAGGAAGTCGAGCGGACGCTGCGGGTGCAACTGTCCGACGGCAGCCTGCGGCCCGTCGACGCGCACATGCACACGGTTCCATGGCAGGGCACGCGCGCGCTGATGATCTCCCTGCGCGACAAGCGCGACCCGTCGCGCGAGACCGCGATCGACCGGCTGCACGAGACCAAGGCCGCGCTGGCGCGCGCCGAGGACCGCGTCGCCGAAATGGACGCCATCCTGGACACCGCGACGGACGGCGTGCTGGTGCTCGCCTCGGACGGCCGGATCGTCAAGGCCAACCGCTCAGCGCAGGCCCTGTTCGGCGTCGACGACGCGGACATGGCCGGCAGGTCCCTGACCGATTTCCTGGCGCCGGAAAGCCATCGCGGCGCGCTCGACTATCTCGACGGCCTGTCGCGCAACGGCGTCGCCAGCGTGCTCAACGACGGGCGCGAGGTCATCGCCCAGATGTCCGCCGGCGGACTGACCCCGCTGTTCATGACGGTCGGCCGCATCAGCGCCCAGGACGGCGCCGGCGACGACGTGAAGTTCTGCGCCGTGCTGCGCGACATCACCCAGTGGAAGAAGGCCGAGGAAGAACTCACCCGCGCCAAGAAGCAGGCGGAGAACGCGAGTTCCCAGAAATCCGACTTCCTGGCCAAGATCAGCCACGAAATCCGCACGCCGCTGAATGCCATCATCGGCTTCTCGGAGGTGATGATCGAGGAACGTTTCGGCGCCATCGGCAATGACCGCTACAAGGACTACCTCAGCGACATCCACAATTCCGGCTCGCACCTGCTGAGC
>JBFHII010000161.1:0-6467 GCA_041596535.1 Breoghania sp.
CCGCCGATCTGTCATTTGACAAGCTTGCTGAACACGCCGCTATGAGCAAGCGGTCGCTGGGTCGGCGCTTTGTCGAGATCACCGGCAGCACGACTTCGCGCTACATTGAGGACGTTCGGCTGAGCATGGCCCGCAGACTGCTGGAGGAATCAGACCAGTCCATTCAGACTGTGGCCACCAATGCCGGGTTCGGCACAAACACCACCTTGCGCCGGGTTTTCCTCCGCAGGCTGGGGATCTCACCGAGCAAATATCGGGCGAACTTTGGAACGGACCATGTTTTAAAGAATGGCGCCAACACAATCGAAGATGGATTGCGGAAGGATTTGCAAAACATCGTCAACGGAAAGTCGGTCTGGTAAGACGTGAATGCAATCGAAAACCATTACATCCCAGACGGACTTGAAGCCGCGTTGCTTCTACGCCAGGCAAATGTCGGATTTGCGCTGAAACTTCCGACTTCTTGACCCGAGAGCCACGTTTCTTTCAATTTAGCGCGAAGTCCTTGGGTTGATTTTGGCCTCATGGCGCGGCACGACGGAGGTCAGTACCGAAAATGCAGACCCACAGGTCATCAAAGGGCGCCTCTGGGGCCGGCACAAGGCAGCGCCCTCCTCCCCACTCAGGTCACGCTTGGAAGCCGTGGGCGAGGCACTTCCATGGAGTTGGCGCGTTCCGCCACTCAATCTCGTGGATGGACAAGCGCCGGGACAGTTGCGCGACAGACGGCAGCGTCCGCCTGCCGTTCCTTCACCTCGCCTGGATCTCCCGAGCGAAGCGAAAACCTGATGGATTGGGTCTTCTCAGTGACGGTTACCCTGACCGTTTCATCGCCCGTCGGAATGCACAGAGACATGCCGACCATTCGTTCGCGCAGATCCGATGGGATGCGCTTTATGTAATGGTGATTGGACGAGCCTTTGCGGCGCATGGGGCGAACCAGCCGATTGAGCATTGTTGCACGGCTTTGCAACACCGATTGCTGAGCGCAACAGGCTGAAAGGGCTTAACTTCTTGGCCCAACTGGCTTCTATAGGAAAGTGGTGCCCGGAGGCGGATTCGAACCACCGACACGCGGATTTTCAATCCGCTGCTCTACCAACTGAGCTATCCGGGCCTGTCCGGGACATGCGGTGCGCCGCCCCGTGAGGTTCGCGTTTTATAGAGAAGGCTTTTGCCGCTGTCCAGCGCTGGCGGGCGTTTTATCCAACGCTGAATCCGTTTTGCCGCAAAGCCCGCCGCCGGATCCGGAAACATGCGCCGGATGCGCGCGATTTCCCTTCATCCCCAAGACATTACCGCGGCGCAACGCGACGACACACGCGCCAGTGACCGGCCTTGCCGTGCTAGGTGTCGAATTCGGACGGGTCGATGTCGTCGAGTTCCACCACCGGCACGGAATAGGAGGCGTTGAGCCAGCGATGCAGGTCCACGTCGGCGCAGCGCTTCGAGCAGAACGGATAGAACGCGTCGACCGAAAGCTTCGAGCAGTTGGGGCACGGCCGCGCACGGCGCGCAGGCCGGGTGTCCTGGGCCGCGCGGGCGGAGGTGTCGACCCGGTGCTTCGCGGGATCAGGGTTTTCGTCACTCATAGCGCTGTCCGCCAGGGCAAGTTCGGAATGGTCAAGGGCGCGCGCGGTGCGGCGCCATCGATACGGGATGGAAGCGGTGTGCGGGTCGCGGTCGGCGGCGCCATGCGCGGCCTCGCGATCGTTCCGCTCAGTTCTCCGTCATCAACAGCGGATCGCTCCAGTTGCTGCGCATCGGATAGCCCGCGCCGTTCAGCAGGCTCGCGGTCTCATAGAGCGGCAGGCCCACCACGTTGGAGTAGGAGCCGACCAGCTTGACGACGAAGCCGCCGGCCAGGCCCTGGATGGCATAGCCGCCCGCCTTGCCGCGCCATTCGCCAGACGCGATGTAATCGTCCACTTCGTCACCCGACAGCCGCTTGAAACGCACCCGCGTCTCGACCAGCTTCTGACGCACCGTGCCGTTGGGAGAGATCAGGCACAGGCCGGTGTAGACCCGGTGGGCGCGGCCGGAGAGAAGCCGCAGGCATTGCTCGGCCTCCTCCGAAAGCTCCGCCTTTGGCAGCGCGCGACGGCCAACCGCGACGACCGTGTCGGCGGCCAGGATCAGCGCGCCCGCGTAGTCGGGGTCGCGTTCGGCCGAGCGGCGCGCGGTCTCCGCCTTGATCCGCGCCAGACGGGTTGCGAGCGCCCGCGGTGTCTCGCTCTTTTCGGGCGTCTCGTCGGCATCCGTCGGCAGCAGGTAATCCGGCTTTATTCCGATCTGCTCAAGCAAAGCGAGCCGCCGAGGCGACCCTGAGGCAAGAACCAGCAACTTGCGATCCGTCATCGCGCAATACCCGTCAACGCACTCACACAGCCGGACTGCGAACCGGATGTGTCCGCGGCCGCCCCGTGATGAACATTTTCCAATCGGAGGGAGCCGTCACCGATCTGCAAACTGGCCCCGGAGTCCCGGAGCCGCAACGGTGATAGGTCCCCGTGCAGCTCCAAACTCGCGGAAACGCCCCCGGCGGCGACCGTGCAACACCTACTTGAAACGATAGGTGATGCGGCCCTTGGTCAAATCATAGGGCGTCATCTCGACAAGCACCTTGTCGCCGGCAAGAACGCGGATGCGGTTCTTGCGCATGCGGCCAGCGGTGTGCGCGATGATCTCGTGGTCGTTTTCCAGCTTTACGCGAAATGTCGCGTTGGGCAGAAGTTCCGTGACCATGCCCGGAAATTCCAATATTTCTTCTTTAGCCATTCGGTTTCCTGGCTCTCCTGTTCCAATGTGCGCGCGAACCTAGCGGATTGCCGCGAGAAATGGAACAGTCCAAAGATGGCGCACAGCAGGTATTCCCGTTCCCGCCCGCGAAATCGCTTCGTGACCCGCCCGCCCGCTGCAAGTTGACGGCCGGACGGATGCTTGAGCGGCCGGCGCGAACCGGGCCGCGCGGCGTCCTGTCCGCTAGCCGCCGGGCGACGGGGTCCAGCCCAGGCGCTGCTTGATGCGGCTCATCAGCTGATCGCGTACCGCGCGGTATGCGTCCATGATCTGCTCGCGGCTGCCGGTCGCCAGCGTCGGATCGGCGGTCGGCCAGTACTCCACGTCCAGGGCCTGGGTGCGGGTGAGTTCCAGCGCCATGTGATGGGCCTCCGGTGCCAGCGTGACGACCAGATCGAAATTGGTGTCCTCGAGTTCCTTCAGCGTGCGCGGCTCGTGGGCGCTCACGTCGAGCCCGATCTCCTCGATCGCGGCGGCGACGAAGGGATCGCGCTCGCCTTTGCGCACGCCCGCCGATTCCACGTAGATCTGGCGGGGAAACAGATGCCGGGCAATCGTCGCGGCCATTGGCGAGCGCACGGCGTTCATGCCGCAGACAAACAGCACGGCGCTCGGCCGCGACGGCGCCGCGCCGCCCCCCGGCTCGGGCGGCCCGGACGGTTGCGTGCTGCGGGCATCGCCCCCCGCGGGCGCCTCGCGCATGCCGCTCAACCCTTCCAATGCAGCGCGCAGACCAGCGTGAACAGGCGCCGGGCGGTATCGAACTCGACCGTGATCTTGCCCTCCAGCCGGTCCACCAGCAATTGCGATCCATCGTTGTGCACCCCGCGGCGGCCCATGTCGATGGCCTCGATCTGGCTCGGCGTGGCGGTCTTGATGGCCTCGAAATAGCTCTCGCAGATGAGGAAGTAGTCCTTGACGATCCGCCGGAACGGGCCCAGCGACAGGATATGCGTGACGACCGGTTCCCCGTTCTCGCGTTCGATCGAGAAGACCAGCTTCTTTTCCACCACGGCGATCTTGAGCCGGTAGGGGCCGCCGGCATCGCCGGCCGGTTCGAACCGGTTCTCGGCCAGCAGATCGTAGATGGCGACCGCGCGCTCATGCTCGATATCGGGCGTCGATCGCTCGATCGATGCCTCGTCGAGATCCACCGCGATCAGACGCGCGCTGTCGCTCACCGTGCTCTTTCCTGCCTCGTCCGTGCTCATGCGCCGATGCCTGCCGTGTCCACGTTCGCCGTATCCGGATATCCCATTGCGCTGAAGTGTCGCCGCGATGCCCCGCGCGATCCATCCTTCATTTGTCCAAGGGACCAGTTTGTTCAACCGGTCGCGATCAGCATGGCGGCGGAAGCCGCCTCAGAGGTTCATGCGGATCGACACGGAGCGCCCGTGCGCGTCCAGCCCTTCCGCCGCGGCCAGCCGCACGGCGGCGGGGCCGATGGCGCGCAGGGTTTTCGCGTCACAGCGCAGAATCGAGGTCCGCTTGACGAAATCCAGCACCGACAGGCCGGAGGTGAAGCGCGCGGAACGCGCCGTGGGCAGCACGTGGTTGGAACCGCCGACATAATCACCCACCGCTTCCGGCGTGTACCGGCCCATGAAGACGGCGCCCGCGTTGCGCACTTTCGCAAGCATCGCCTCGGCATCGGCAACCGCCAGCTCCAGATGCTCCGGCGCGATGCGGTCGACCAGCGGCACGGCGGCGGCCAGATCGTCGACGACGATCACCACGCCGAAGTCGCGCCAGCTCGCGCCGGCAATTTCCGCCCGCGGCAGGGTCTTGAGCTGCCGCTCGACCGCGATTTCCACCTGCGCGGCCAGCTCCGCGCTGTCGGTGATCAGGATCGACTGCGCGAAGGCGTCGTGCTCGGCCTGGGCCAGCAAGTCGGCCGCCAGCCAATCCGGATCGTTCTCGGCGTCGGCAACCACCAGCACCTCCGACGGCCCGGCAATCATGTCGATGCCGACGGTGCCGAAGACCTGGCGCTTGGCAGCGGCAACATAGGCGTTGCCCGGCCCGACGATCTTGGCGACGGGGGCGACGGTCTCCGTGCCATAGGCAAGGGCCGCGACGGCCTGCGCTCCGCCGATGCGGTAGATCTCGCTCACCCCGCCCAGCCGGGCGGCGGCCAGCACCAGCGGATTGAGAATCCCGTCGGGACTGGGCACGACCATGGCGATCCGGTCGACACCGGCCACCTGCGCCGGCACCGCGTTCATCAGCACGGAACTGGGGTAGCTCGCCGTGCCCCCGGGCACGTAGAGACCGACGGATTCAATCGCCGTCCACTTGGAGCCAAGCTCGACACCCACGGAATCGGTATAACGGTCATCCTCGGGCATCTGGCGGGCATGGTGCGAGCGGATCCGGTCGCGCGCCAGCGTCAGCGCCGCCATGGTCTCGGCATCGACCTCGGCAATCGCCGCATCGATTTCCGCGGCCGTCACCTTGATGCCGCGCGTGCCCAGATCCAGGCGGTCGAAGCGCTGCGTATAGTCGATCAGCGCCGCATCGCCCCGGTCGCGGACATCCTCGAGGATGGCGCGCACCGCTGCGTCGACATCGTGCGAGACCTCGCGCTTGGCGCCGAGAAGGGCCGCAAAACGGGCCTCGAAGTCACTGTCCGTGCTGCTCAGGCGGATCGCCACAATCGTTGTCTCCTGCGGTTCAGGCTCATTGCGCGCGGCACCCGGGCGCGCGCGCGAAATCGTGATGTCTGGATACCGACGTCAGGCGTCGTCGAGATCATGTTCGGGTTTGTTGGGCGTGGCCCAGGCAGCCCCCAGGTCGGCAAGCTGGGCCTCAATGCATTCGACGTCCAGCTGCACCGCCCCGCCCCCGGCGAAGACCAGGGTCAGGCTGCCGGCCGGCGCATCCGATTCCTCGAAGGCCAGCGCCAGAAGTTCAAGCACCGCATCCTTGTTGGCGCGGTCGATGCCGGTGGAGCGGACCGCCGTCACCCGGTTGATATGCAGCGCCGAGCGGCGCCGCTCATACTGACGCCGCCGCTTGCCCATGGCGCTGTCCCAGACGAAGCGGTTGACCACCAGCATGAAGCGCTGCTCCGCCGGCTGCCAATGCATGTCGGCGAGCTTGACCACCGCATCCTGCACATGTGCGGAAATCACCTGAAGGTCTTCGGTATCCAGGGCGGCGAGTTTCAGTTGAGCGATGCTGGTCAATGTCCGTTCCCGAATTGCCGATTCCCGAGCGTGCGTCCATCCGAGCGCCGCGGCGCCCGCCGGACCACATCCGCCAGACCTGAACTAATGGCTTGCGGGCTGTTTGACAATCCGCCACGGCCGCACGGGCATCCGGGACACCACGTCAGTCCCCGGTGTCCCGGCGATGGCGCAGATCGGCGCGCACCTCTTCGGGCGTTGCCCGGCGGCGAAACAGGCGTTGTCCGAGCCACAAGCCGACGATGCAGACCACCGCCCCCGCGAGTGCGCCCGGCAAGCCCCCCAGCGCGGCGAAGACGCAGAAGCCGCCGAACAGGAAGGCAAGCTGCACGATAAACCGCAGGGAAGCGGCGGAGATGCGTCGTTTCGCCATGTGCCGTCAGGCCCCGGTAGGCGGTGCTAGGCCGAAATGCGTTCGATGGTCGCGCCGCAGCGGGTCAGCTTTTCTTCCAGCCGCTCGAAGCCCCGGTCCAGGTGATA
>JBFHII010000162.1:0-6459 GCA_041596535.1 Breoghania sp.
AGATGGAACCGCGCATGGTGGATCGCTTCCTGGCGGCCGTCGCGAAACCCGACGAGGAAGACAGCTCCGTGCGCATCGAACGGCTGGCGCCCGGCGAGACACCGGCGCCCCGTCCGGGCCGCCGTGAGCGGGAGGCCGGCGCCGGCTACAAGCCGAAGAGCTTCGGGCCGAAGAAATTCGGCGCCAAGCGCGAGGGCGCCGCCGCGCGGACGCACAAGAAGAAGCCGCATCGGGGCAAGTAGGCGCATCGCACGGGACGCATGGTCCCGCCGCGCACGCGCGCAATTGGGTGCCTGAGAACCTCCGCGGACGATGACAAACCGCATCGGCCGGTGTAATCAGGGGCCTTCACGCGCAGCAATGCAGGAGCAGACGATGGTCGCGAAGATTTTCATCGATGGCGAAGCCGGCACAACGGGTCTCGAGATCCGCGAGCGGCTGGCGCCTCGTCGCGACATTGAACTGATGTCCATCGCCGACGACCTGCGCAAGGACCTCGGCGCGCGCCGCGACATGCTCAACGCCGCCGACATCGCGATCCTGTGCCTGCCGGACGACGCGGCAAGAGAATCCGTGTCGCTGATCGAGAACCCCGAAACCCGGGTCATCGACGCCTCCACCGCCTATCGGGTGGACCCCGACTGGGCCTACGGCTTCGCGGAGATGACCCGCGATCAGGCGTCGGTGATTGCCGCATCCAAACGGGTTGCGAATCCGGGCTGTTACCCGCAAGGCGTGATTGCCTGCGTCCGGCCGCTGATCGAAGCGGGACTTCTCCCCGCCGACTATCCCTACACGGTCAACGCGATCTCCGGCTATTCCGGCGGCGGCCGCAAGATGATCGAGGACTATGAGGCCATGGCTCCGGGCGAGGCGGCTCCGTGGATCCCCTACGGCCTGGGCTTCGGCCACAAGCACCTGCCGGAAATGCGCCAGTACTCGGCCATGGAAATTGATCCGCTGTTCCAGCCCGCCGTGGGCGCCTACAAGCAGGGCATGGTCACCATGGTGCCGCTTCAGTTGGGCAACCTGCCCGCATCGGTGACCGGCAAGGTGCTGCACGAGGCGATTTCGGACCGGTTCAATCCCGACACCGGCTTCGTTTCCGTCGCCGACTTTGCCGCCGTCGAGAAACTCCCGGAGCTCGATCCGCGCACGCTCAACGGCACCAACGCCATGCGGCTCTACGTATTCGCCAATGACGCGCGCCGGCAGGTGGTTCTGGCTGCCGTCTATGACAATCTCGGCAAGGGCGCGTCCGGCGCCGCCGTGCAGAACCTGAACCTGATGCTCGGGTGCGACGTGCGCGAAAGCCTCGCACAAGACGCCGCCTGAGGCTTGCCGCGCCGCCGAAGCATGTTGTAAGACCGACGTCACACGAGCCGCCAAACGGCGCCGAGCCCCGCATTGCGATCGGTTCGCCAGAACGAAGAGGTTTCCCTTGGACAAGTTCACCACACTCACCGGTGTTGCCGCGCCGCTGCCGATCATCAATGTCGACACCGACATGATCATCCCCAAGCAGTTCCTGAAGACCATCAAGCGCACCGGCCTCGGCACCGCGCTGTTCGCCGAGATGCGCTACAACGACGACGGATCCGAGAACCCCGATTTCATTCTCAACAAGCCCGCGTATCGCGACGCGAAGATCCTCGTCGCCGGCGACAACTTCGGCTGCGGTTCCAGCCGCGAGCATGCGCCCTGGGCGTTGCTGGACTTCGGCATCCGCTGCGTGATCTCCACGTCGTTCGCCGACATCTTCTACAACAACTGCTTCAAGAACGGCATTCTGCCGGTCCAGGTAACCCCGGAACAGCTCGATGCGCTGATGGATGACGCCTCGCGCGGCTCGAACTCGACGGTGAGCGTCGACCTCGAGGCCCAGGAGATCAAGGGCCCGGACGGCGGCACCATCACCTTCGAGATCGACGCCTTCCGCAAGCATTGCCTGCTCAACGGTCTCGACGACATCGGCCTGACCATGGAAAAGGCCGATTCCATTACCGCATTCGAGGCGAAGAACCAGGAAACCCACCCCTGGGCGTGAACGCCAGCCTCGGCTGAACAGAAAAAGGCGCCGCCCGCAAGGGCAGCGCCTTTTTTGTTGCTCGGGACGGCACGTGTCAGCGCACGGTCTTACCCGCGTTCGCGGCCGCGAACGCGCTGATCTCGTCAAGCGTATCCGCGACCCGCGACATCTCGCGCGTGGTCGCGCGCAGCCGGTCGGTGAACATCGTGCGCAACGCCTCCGCGATATCGGGATATTCCTGCAGCATCCGCTTGAACAGCGCACGCCGGATGCGGATCACCTCGCTGCGCTCGCGCGCAACCGCGGTATTGGGCCGCGTCGTCTCGATGAACAGCGCCATTTCCCCCAGCAGCGATCCGGGTCCGAAAGTTCCACGTTCCTCGGGACCGTCGTCACCTTCCTCGGAAAGAACGATCTGGCCCGACACGACCACGAAGGCGGCTTCCGTGCGCTCACCCTGATGGTAAAGCTCGGTCCCGGCGTCGATGGTGATGTTTTCCGCGCTGAACGCGAACAGGCGCAATTGCTCTTCCGAGAAGGGCTCCAGCAACGGCACCTGCCGCAGGTAGCTGATATCGCGGTCCAGACTCATGCAATCACCCGGTTCACACAGACGTTCCGATACGGCCTCACGGCACCAGCTTGTAGCCGCCGGCCTCCGTCACCAGAAGCTGGGCGTTGGACGGATCGGATTCGATCTTCTGGCGCAGCCGGTAGATATGGGTTTCCAGCGTATGCGTGGTGACGCCGGAATTGTACCCCCACACCTCGTGCAGCAGCACGTCCCGGGTAACCGCTTTCTCCCCGGTGCGATAGAGATATTTGAGGATCGAGGTCTCTTTCTCGGTCAGCCGGATCTTCTGGCTCTTCTCGTCCAGCAGCAGCTTGGCGCTCGGCCGGAAGGTGTAGGGACCGATCGTGAAGGTCGCGTCCTCGCTCTGCTCGTGCTGGCGCAGGTGCGCGCGGATGCGCGCCAGCAGAACGGCGAACTTGAACGGCTTCAGCACATAATCGTTGGCGCCCGCCTCAAGACCGAGGATCGTGTCGGAATCCGTGTCATGGCCCGTCAGCATGATGATCGGCGCGTTGAATCCGTTCTTGCGCAACAGCTTCACCGCTTCGCGACCATCCATGTCCGGCAGGCCGACATCCATGATCAGCAGGTCGACATGATCGCAGCGCGCCATGCGGATCCCCGAGGCGGCGCAATCGGCGGTCTCGGTCTCGAACTCCTCGAACAGCGACAGTTGCTCGACCAGCGCCTCGCGCAGGTCGGTGTCGTCGTCGACGATCATGATTTTCCGGGCCGTCATTCGTTCATCCCTTTGCCGCGTTCGCGCCAGGGGTCAGCGCCCCTTCGCTCCCAACATGGAGAGCCAAAATCGAAATTGCGATCAATACATAGATGTGATTATGACATCATCTGGTCAAAATGCGATCACGGCGAAGTGATATGGACACGTGGGAGCGCCAATGCAACGCGAAAACCGCTCCGGTCCGGAGAGCCAGGGCACTGAACGCCTGCAAGCGCCCTGCCTGCGGGTCCGCGCCCTCCCCGGCTGCCGCACACGCGGCCGGCTGACATTCGGCGCGCTCGACGTGCCCTGCGCGCTGGGCCGCAGCGGGCTTACCCGGCGCAAGCGCGAGGGCGATGGCGCCACCCCCGTCGGATCCTTCGCCCTGCTGGGCGCCTGGTACCGCGCCGATCGCCAGCCGCGTCCCGCAACCGGCCTGCCGCTGCGCGCCCTGCGCCCGGATGACGGCTGGTGCGACGATGCAGGTGACGGGCGCTACAACACCCACGTCAGGGTGCCCTTCGGCCCGTCGCACGAAACCCTGTGGCGCGAGGATCGTTTGTACGACATCATCGTGGTGCTGGACTGCAATCTCCGTCCGCGGATGCGCGGCGGCGGCAGCGCGATCTTCTTCCATATCGCCCGGGAGGGATTCGCACCGACGGAAGGCTGCGTCGCGGTGGCGCCGCACGACATGCGCCGCATTCTGGAACATGTCGGCCCGGGCACGCGGATGCACATCGGCTGAACCGGGGACATCGTGCCGCGCGGACACGCGCCTTGCGCCCATCCCGAGGGTGGCAATCACGGCCCGTTTCCGCCATATAGAGACCAGCAGACCTGAAACCGGAAACCCGCACGACCATGGGCTCGAACGTGATCCCCTTCCTCAAGATGAACGGCCTCGGCAATGACTTTGTCGTCTTCGACGGCCGCGAGGAGCCCGTGCGCCTGAGCAACGCCCAGATCGCTGCGATCGGCGACCGCGCGCGCGGCATCGGCTTCGACCAGATGATCATCGTTGAGAAATCCCCGCTCGGTGTCGATGCCTTCATGCGCATCTACAACCGCGACGGCGGCCAGGTGGATGCCTGCGGCAACGCCACGCGCTGCATCGCCCGGCTGCTGATGGAGGAAGCCGGCACGGACCGGGTAACGATCCAGACCAACGCGGGCTTGCTGTCGGCCTATGCCACCGACGACGAGACGCGGGTGACCGTCGACATGGGCGTACCGAAGTTCGACTGGCAGGACATTCCGCTGGCGGAGGAATTCCGCGACACCCGCGCCATCGAGCTGCAGATCGGCCCGATCGATGATCCGGTGCTGCATTCGCCCGCCGTGGTCAACGTCGGCAATCCGCACGCCATCTTCTGGGTCGACGGCGACGTCGACGGCTACGACCTGGAGCGCTTCGGCCCGCTTCTGGAAAACCACCCGATCTTTCCCGAGCGCGCCAACATCTCCCTCGCCCGGATCACCGGCGAGGACCAGATCCAGCTCAAGGTCTGGGAACGCGGGGTCGGCCTGACACGCGCCTGCGGCACCGCCGCCTGCGCCGCCGCCGCCGCCGCCGCCCGCAAGAAGCTGACGAGCCGCCACGTCACCGTGACGCTGCCCGGCGGCCCGCTGGTTCTGGAATGGCGCGAGGACGATCATCTGCTGATGACCGGCGACACGGAGCTCGAATTCGAAGGCACGATCGACCTTGAAACGCTCAGCTGGTCGCGCGTCGAACAGGGAGCCGCATAACGCGTCCCATGAGCATCGATGTTCTCACCTTCGGCTGCCGGTTGAACGCCTATGAATCGGAAGTCATGCGCCACGAGGCGGAAGCCGCCGGGCTGGACAATGCCATCCTGGTGAACACCTGCGCGGTGACCGGGGAAGCGGTGCGCCAGGCGCGCCAGTCGATCCGCAAGGCCCGGCGCGAGAACCCCGAAGCGCGGATCATCGTCACCGGCTGCGCCGCCCAGACCGAATCCGAGACGTTCGCCGGCATGGACGAGGTCGACCTCGTCATCGGCAACACGGAAAAGCTCGAACGCCGCTCCTATGCGCGCGTCGCGGATTTCGGCATCGGCGCCGACGAGAAGGTGCGCGTCAACGACATCATGAGCGTGCGCGAGACCGCCGGCCATCTGATCGACGGCCTGGAAGGGCGGGCGCGCGCCTTCGTGCAGATCCAGAACGGCTGCGACCACCGCTGCACCTTCTGCATCATCCCGTTTGGCCGCGGCAACTCGCGCTCCGTTCCCATGGGCGTCATCGTCGGCCAGATCCGCCGCCTGGTGGCGAACGGCTACCGCGAGATCGTGCTCACCGGCGTGGACATCACGTCCTACGGTGCGGATCTGCCGGGTGCTCCGCGGCTCGGCACGCTTGTCACGAAAATCCTCACGCTGGTGCCCGAGCTCGAACGCCTGCGCATTTCCTCGATCGATTCCATCGAAGCCGACGAGGATCTGATGCGGGCGATCGCCGAGGAAGAGCGGCTGATGCCGCATTTCCATCTCAGCCTGCAGAGCGGCGACGACATGATCCTCAAGCGCATGAAGCGGCGCCATCTGCGCGCCGACACCATCCGGTTTTGCGATCAGGTCCGCCGCTACCGTCCCGATGTCGTCTTCGGCGCCGATATCATCGCCGGCTTCCCGACGGAAACCGAGGCAATGTTCGACAACACGCTGTCGATCGTCGATGAATGCGATCTCACGCATCTGCACGTGTTCCCCTTCTCGCCGCGCAAGGGAACTCCGGCCGCGCGCATGCCGCAGCTGCCGCGAACGCTCGTCAAGCAACGCGCCGCGCGTCTGCGCGCCAAGGGCGAGGAGACGCTGCGCCGGCACCTCGCCAGCGAAGTCGGCCTGACGCGCCAGATCCTCATCGAACACAACGGCCTGGGCCGCACCGAGCAGTTCACGCAAACAGAAATCGCCGCGGGCGTACCCGGCACCATCATCTCCGCCCGCATCACGGGTCACAGCCAGCGACACCTGCTGGCGGAAGCGGCCTGAGGACCAAAGCTATTCATGGCAGACACCGAAAAACGCGGGCTCTTCTCACGCCTGTTCAAGAGCTCGCAGAAACCCGCCGAGACCGAAGCGCCGGATGGCGAAGACGCCGCCGAAGAAC
>JBFHII010000163.1:0-6427 GCA_041596535.1 Breoghania sp.
ATTTGACCGTGCTTTCCCTAAGACGAGGTGAAAACGGACCGTCCGATTGCGCTTTGCCGTGGCCTGCCGGGAGGCTAGCGTTCGGGCCATGACACACGACTCGCCGCACAGCGCCCCCCTGTCCGCCACGCTGCCCGTCGCCCTCGGCGGACTGCTCGCCATGGCGGCGTGCATGGGCATCGGACGGTTCGTCTATACGCCGATCCTGCCGTTCATGGTGGCGGAGGCCGGACTGACGCCGGCACAGGGCGGGATCATCGCCTCGGCGAACTTCCTCGCCTATCTGATCGGCGCCCTGACTGCCGCCTCGACGCGGCTGACCGCAGCGCTGCCGATGAGCCGCCGGACGCTGCTCGTGTCCGCGCTGGCCTTGTCGGCGGCCACCACCGCGGGCATGGGGCTGACGGAGGAACTCACCGTCTTCATCGTGCTGCGGTTCCTCAGCGGCCTGGCCAGCGCCTATGCGATGGTGTTTTCCACCGCGCTGGTGCTCGACCGGCTGGCGGCCGCCGGGCGGCCGGGGCTCGTCTCGCTGCATTTTGCAGGCGTCGGGGCTGGCATTGCCGGCTCGGCGCTGCTGGTTGCGGCACTGGACGCCGCCGGGGCCGACTGGCGGCAACTGTGGTTCGCCA
This sequence comes from Breoghania sp., assembly GCA_041596535.1. Classification (GTDB taxonomy): domain Bacteria; phylum Pseudomonadota; class Alphaproteobacteria; order Rhizobiales; family Stappiaceae; genus Breoghania. The sequence continues at coordinate 633 of JBFHII010000163.1, forward strand.
GCGGCGCGGCCTCCGCGATCCTGCTGGCGGTCGTCCTGCGGCTGATCGGCGGCGGCGCCGATCCCGGCGACGCCCCCGCCCGATCGGGCGCACCGGCCGGGCGACGCCTGACGGCGCTGTATGTGTCATACGGGCTGTTTGGCTTCGGCTACTCCATCACCGCCACCTTCATCAACACGTTGGCGCGACTGTCCCCGGCCCTGAGCGATGTCGAGCCGGTCATCTGGACGGCGGTTGGCCTGGCGGGCATTCCCTCCATCGCGGTCTGGATAGCGCTGGGCAACCGGATCGGCAACCAGCGTGCCTACGCCCTCGCCTGCCTTGTGGAGGCGATCGGCGTGACACTCTCGGTGACCTCAGACAGCGGCTGGGTGGTGGTGGCGGCGGCGATGATGCTGGGCGGCACCTTCATCGCGATCACGGCGGTGGGGCTGGTCCACGCGCGCAGCCTGTCGCGCGGGGATCCGCGCTCGGCGCTGGCGCTGATGACGGCGGCCTTCGGACTGGGGCAGATGGTCGGCCCGACCATTGCGGGGCTGGGGTTCGAGGCGACGGGCAGCTTCCTGCTGCCGTCACTCGGTGCGGCGGCAGCCCTCGTCATCGCGGCGCTGCTGGCGCTGACGCCGGCACGCCGCGCCCTGTGACCCGTCGTGCCGGCGCAAGCGGCGCCCTGGCGCGCGAAGCCAAGGCGAGGCGGGACACATGCTACCGGATGAGGATCCCGCCAAGGCCTTCCATCGTGTAGGGCTTGGCCAGGACCGGCACGTCGCCGAACTGCGGCGGCACGATGGCCGGGTCGTCGTGATCGCTCGCGAACGCGAAGGGAATCCCCGCGGCGCGCAGCCGCTCGGCCACCGGCAGCGACGTTTCCGCGCCCAGATTGATGTCGAGCACCGCGAGATCGATGGGCTGGCTGTCGAGCACATCGAGGGCGGCACGGACCTCGTTGCGGGTCACGACAGCGGCAACGCCGAGGCGGCGCAGCATATCCTCCGCATCGAGCGAGAAGATGATGTTGTCCTCCACCAGCAGGACGACGGCATCGGATTTCAGCAGGCCGCCATCGCGCGGTTCGCGTGTCACAGCCGCGGTCCCGGTTTCGCCCCGGAACGGCGTTTCCGCGGCAGGCCCGGCCGCGAACGGCACGGTGAACAGCAGACCGGGCGTATCCTGAAGAGCCAGGGCGTCCGCGGTATCGGCCCATTGCCTGTCGTCCATGGTCAAACCAACTCGCTATCGGCGCAGGCGGGTCGCCGCGCCGTTGATGAAGTTCAGCATGGGCAACAATAGCCACAGGCGGCCGGCAACCGCCTTAACATTAGTTAACCAAGCCGCCGCCCGCATGGCTTTATTTGACAAGTGCCGGACACGTAAGGTCATTTGACCGGCCGCGGGCTCAGATCATTGGGCGGCGCATGGCCGGATCGCTTTCAAAGGAGGCCAGCGCCTGAAGCCGGTCGCGGTCCAGGATGATGATGGTGTCGTCCGTCCAGCGGATCAGGGCGCGCTCGTGCAGCTTCCTGATCGTCCGGCTGGCATGCACCGCCGTGATGCCCATGGCCTCCGCGAGATGCCCCTTTGAGAACGGCGCGCACAAGGCGTTGTTGCCGGCAAGTCCCAGCGCGGCGGCCCGGTCGTAGAGATGCAGGATGTAATAGGCGGTGCGCTCCAGGGCGGTGCGCTGCCCGAGGCTCAGCAGATGACCGTCCAGCATCTGCTCCTCGCGCGCCGCAAGCCAGGTCATGGAGAAACTGAGTTCGGGAAATTCCTGAAACAGGGTCCAGATCTTGTCGCGCTGGAACACGCACAGCGTGGCCCGCGTCAGGGCGGTGACGGAATGCTGCATTTCGCTGAGGATGGCCGCCTGCAGGCCGATCAGATCGCCAGGCAGCGCGAAATTCAGGATCTGGCGCCGGCCATCCTCGAGTTGCTTGTGGCGGAACGCCCAGCCGTCGAGAATGGTGTAGAGATGCGGGCTGTTGTTTTCCTCCAGCAGAATCGTCGCCCCCGGGTCGACGACCAGTTCGCCGGTCTTGAAACGGGCGATGAAGCCGAGCTGCTCGTCATCCACCTTCAGGAACACATCGTGCAGCCGCAAGGGGCATTGTTCGCACTTCGTCTGACCCGTCATGATTGCGACAACGCCTGTGTTAGGGGCCCGGTCCCGCGCGGCCACGGACGGCACTCTTTCCGCGCCACATCCGCGACAACGCGCACCGGCGCATGCTGGTTCCAGCCGCAGGCCGTCCGATCCACCCAGGCATCACGGATGCGCCGCCCGCTCGAAGATGATCACCCCGGCGCCCTTGTAGGTCGTGCGGCAGACCTCGCTGAAACCGAGTTTCGCCGCCACCCGAAGCGACGGCGCGTTTTCAGGGTCCACGATACAGGTTACGCGCGACGGCGCGAGACTCTTTTCCGCCCAGCGCAGGATGGCGCGCATCGCCTCCTCGGAAAACCCCTTGCCATGCGCCGACGACACCAGCCCCCAGCCGGCCTCATGCGTGCCCTCGACCGGCGGGTCGATGTCGCGGCGGAGCTCGTGCAGTCCGGCCTCGCCCACGAAGGCGCCCGTCGCCTTGTCCTCAAGTGCGAAGAAGCCGAAACCGAGATGATGCCACAGGCCGGCGTGGCGGACGAAGCGCAGCCACGACTGCTCGCAGGTCAGCGGCACGCCGCCGAAATAGCGCACGACCTCGGGGTCACCCCACATTGCGGCGTAGACGTCGAAATCCTCAAGCCGGTGCGCGCGCAGGCGCAACCGGTCCGTTTCGAGTGTGGGCATCTCCATGCTCGGCTGTCCCGATGAAGCGAAAGCCCCTCCGGTGCGGGAGGTCCGTGATCTTAGGGCATTTGTTGCCGCGGAGTCCGCCGTGATCCCGGCGCGACCGTTCAAACGCGCGGCAACGCTTCCGCCCGGCGCCTTGGCCCGGTGATAGCGGCTGTCTTCATCCCAAGCCTGTGAGGAAACGCACGCGCTCAGGCGTGCGCGAACTCCCAGTACAGTTGCCGCGCCTTCGCGGCGACCGGTCCGGGCAGCTTTTCGCGCTCCTCGATGCGGCCGACGGAGACGACCTTGTGGTAATTGCCGGTCGAGAAGATCTCGTCGGCATCGAGAAAATCACCGTAGCCCAGCGTGCATTCCTCGACCTCCGTTCCGGCGGCGCGCAACAGCGCGATGATGCGCTGCCGGGTGATGCCGTTCAGGAACGAGCCGTTGGCATAGGGCGTGCGGACGACGCCATCCTTGGTCATGAAGATGTTGGCGGTGGCGAGTTCCGCGACATTGCCCATCATATCGAGGAAAACCGCGTTGTCGAAGCCGCGCTTCTTGGCGTCGACCAGCGCGCGGGCATTGTTGGGGTAGAGACTGCCGGTCTTGGCGTTGACTGGCGCATATTCGAGCGACGGCCGGCGGAAGGACGACAGGGTCACCGCGATGGTCGCGTCTCTGGATGCGATGGGCGATTCGAACAGGCACAGGCAGAAGCGCGTTGATTCCGGGTCGCCGGCGACCGTGCCCACACCATCGCCTTCCGCCCAGTACATCGGCTTGATGTACAGCGCCGCGCCGGGCGCAAACCGGGCGATCCCCTGCTGAGTCAGAGCCATCATTTCCTCGACACCGACGGTCGGCTTCAGGCCCATGGCCACCGCGGATGCATTGACCCGCTCGCAATGCAGATCGAGGTCCGGGGTGACCCCCTCGAAGGTCCGCGCGCCATCGAAAACACTGGATCCCAGCCAGGCAGCATGCGTGCGGGGCCCCATCATCGGCGGGTTGCCCTCATGCCATGCGCCATCGATCCAGGTCCAGGTTTGCGACCAGTCCGTCATAAGTCATTCCTCGTCTTGAATATGTGCCCCGTGATCGAACGCGCTTCGGGTGACGAGGTCAAGACACCGCCCAAAATTCCAGCATTTGCGCAATTTTTGACTAGAGACCTTTTGAAGTTCATATATTGTTCCGTAACCATCGCCTCCCGCGCGAAATAAAGTTGTTTTCCGAGGTTTCCGAACAATGGATCAGCGGCTCTCACTCATCACCCTCGGCGTCGACGATCTCGGCGCCGCCCGGCGGTTCTTCGAACAGGGCCTGGGATGGACGCCGGCCAAGGTCGACAGCGACGCGGTCGCCTTCTATCAATGCGGCCCGACCGCCCTCGGACTGTTCGGCCGCGCGGAACTGGCGGCCGATGCCGGCCTGCCCGACGATGGCGCGGCGCCGGGCCATTTCGTGCCCTGTTCAATTGCCTGGAACGCGCGCAGCGAGGCGGAGGTCGACACGGCCTTCGCCGAGACGCTCGCCGCCGGCGCCACCGCGGTCAAGCGCCCGGAAAAGGTGTTCTGGGGCGGCTATTCGGGCTACGTGCGCATCCCGGGCTGCGATCATCTTCTGGAGATCGCCTACAATCCGGGCTTTGCCATGGACGAGAACGGCGGCGTGATCTTGCCGTAAGCCGATCCGGAGAGACTGCGGCCAATGGCTGCGCGGGCCGCCTTGCGCCTTGACGCAGGCAGCGCTTCGCGGTCTTCTGCCCCACCATGCGATAGATGCAACTCCGGAGCCCACCCATGTCCGCCTCCGCCTATGTGTTTGATGCCTATGGCACCCTGTTCGACGTGCATGCGGCCGTGCGCAAACACGCGGAAGCGGTGGGGCCGGACGCGGACCGGCTGTCGGAAATCTGGCGGCAGAAACAGCTGGAATACTCCTGGATCCGCAGCATGATGAACCGCTACCAGGACTTCTGGAGCCTGACCGAACAGGCGCTGGACTACGCCTTCCGGCGGGTGCCCTCCGCCGACACCTCCACCAAGGCGCAACTGCTGGAGGCCTATCACCGGCTGGACTGCTACGCCGAGGTGCCGCAGGTGCTCAAGAGCCTGAAGGACACCGGCGCCAAGCTGGCGATCCTGTCCAACGGCTCGCCGGCGATGCTCGAAGGCGCCGTCTCCGCCGCCGGTCTCGACGGGGTTCTGGACGAGGTGTTCTCGGTCGATGCCCTGCGCGTCTACAAGACCGACGAACGGGTCTACGAGATGGTGACGACCCATTTCCGCATCTATCCCGAGGCCGTGTCGTTCCAGTCGTCCAACCGCTGGGACGTGGCCGGCGCCACCGCCTTCGGCTTCCGCACCGTGTGGATCAACCGCGCGGGCCTGCCGGACGAATACACCGACCTGCCGCCCGCCGCCGTGCTGTCGGACCTGAACGGGCTCAAGGCGCTGGGCTAGGCGGAATGGGGCGCCTCACACGTCGTCGCGCTCGACCCATTTGGCGACGCGCGGCGGCTCGTAGGTTTCAAAGGCGTCGAGCAGCGCGTCGGCATCGGAATTGACCTTCAGCATCTCGCGATGTTCGGCGCGCACGAAGCCCTCGATCACCTGATGATCGAGGAAGGCCTCCAGCGTCTCGTAGTAGCCGGCGACGTCGAGCAGCCCGCAGGGCTTGTCGTGGTGGCCGAGCTGCGCCCAGGTCCAGACCTCGAACAGCTCCTCCATGGTGCCGACCCCGCCAGGCATCGCGATGAATCCGTCGGACATGTCGGCCATCAGCCGCTTGCGTTCGTGCATGGAGGCGACGACGTGCATCTCGGACAGCCCGTGGTGCGCGATCTCCTTCTCCACGAGCGCCTGCGGCATGATGCCGATGACATGGCCGCCCGCGGCGAGCGCGGCATCCGCCACCGCGCCCATCAGCCCCACCGAGGCGCCGCCATAGACGAGTTTCAGACCGCGCCGGGCGATCGTCGCCCCAAGCGCGGTCGCCGCGGCGCGATAGGCCCCGCGGC
>JBFHII010000164.1:0-6400 GCA_041596535.1 Breoghania sp.
ACCTAGGTCGAACCGCAATCATTGGCTGCCCATGACAACACCCGCGGTGGAAACGCCGCGGGTGTTGTCGTGTCACGGGTACTTGCGGCTGGCCTTGGCCGTGGCCAGCGTCTTGCCGGACTTGTCCATGGCGACAGCAGTCCACTCGTAGGTGTGCCGGCCACCGGGCGGGCATGGACTGTTGTATTTGAACGCGCCCGGCGCGATCGTGCCTTTTCCCTTGTAGGCAACCTTGCCGCCGCCATGCGGATAGCGCGGCACCTGCAGGTCTTTCAGATTGAACTGGATGGTCGCGGTGCCCTTGGGCACCTTGCCCAGCTTGAACACCGGATTGGGCACACGTCCCGGCCGTCCGGTGGTGCATTTTGGAATATTCCCCCAGTCAAAGCTTAGCGAGAATGCCGCGGCAGGCTCTGCTGCAAACAAACCGCCCGAAATCGTCAAAACACTGAGTAAGACTGTGACTTTCATTGAAAATCCCCCAACTAGCTGAGGTAAAATACAAGACGCCACAAATCGAATGGCGACGTACAATACACCCACCATCGAAAGACAATGTCAACTCAGTGGTTGTGAGCCTGCCGTTACGCCTCCGGCTTGCGGCCGTGCACGACCATCGTCATGCCGGGTATCATCTCGTCGACCGTGATATCGATGAAACCGGCGGCCTCCATCAGCGCCCGAACCCAGCCACTGGTGATCGACTTGGCCTGCGGGTTGAACGCCACGTGCTGGAGTTGCCACAATGCCGCCAGCTTGGGACCGGTACGGCTGTCGTCGACCATGAAGTCATGCACGATGAACCGCCCGCCCGGCGTCAATGTCTGCATCGCCTTCTTGACCAGGCCGGGAATGGAATCGCCCGGCACGCCCGAGAACAGATACGACATAAGCACGATGTCGCGGGCATCGGGCCACGCGCTTTCAAGGGCATTGCCATCCGCAAAGGTGATGCGGTCGGACAGATCCGCATCCTCGACGAACTCGCGGCCCACCTTGGCCACATTGGGGAAATCGAGCACGATCGACTGAATCTCCGGATAGGCGCGGCACAGTGAGATCGAAAACGCTCCCGTACCGCCGCCCACATCCAGCAGCGTCCGCGCCTCGGACAAATCCACCTGGCGGGCGAGCGTCCTGCCCGGTCCGAGCGATCCCGAGTGCTGCGATTCCGAATACAGCCGCGCCTCGTCGGGATCGGAGAACCAGTCCGAATAGGAGGCCACCTTGTCCGCGTCCAGATCACCCGTCAGCGCATCCTCGAGCTGCGTGAGGAACGGGTACATCTGCTTGTCGATCTGGAGCCGCAGATAGTCGCCGAAATCGTATTTGCGGCCGTTCACGAGAAAGGCCTCGGCGGCGGGAGAGTTGCGATACGTCTTGCCGTCGTCATCGCGAAACACCAGTCCCAGGCTGGTGAGCGCGGTCAGCAGTGTCGTCGCCCGGTCGGCATCGAGCCCGGTCTTTTCGGCAACATCCGCGACGCTCAACCCTTCATCGGCCAGTGCCGTGAACAACCCTACGTGCAGAGCGGAAAACAACGCCTTTGATCCCATGAACGCAAAGGCAATATCCGAGATTTGTTCCGCATTTTCGAGAGGCTGAGCGCAAGACATAGACGAGACTTCCTTTTAACAGCGAACACAATTCTCCAACGAATCCCCAGAAGCAATTCCGCGGACACGATCGGAGAACCATTTTTGATGTGCTCACATAATAGGGTCTCGGCGGACATATGCAAATTTATACATGCACACATTGTAGTCACCATCGCCGAAAACTGACGAATTCTCGCGCTTCCCGCGCCCAACCGCCGCCGTCGCCTGTTGGAAACAGCGGTCTCGACAAAGGTGGGCTTTCAGGCGAGAACGGCGCATGGATACTTTTCTAACCTTCGAGGACTTCCGCGCCGGCGACGCCATCGACCTGGGCACCCGGACGGTCGACGCCGACGAAATCATCGCATTCGCATCCGAATTCGACCCGCAGCCGTTCCACCTCGACCAGCAAGCGGGCGAGGCCTCAATCCTCGGCGGCCTGGCCGCCTCCGGCTGGCATACCGCATCGATGCTGATGCGGCTGTTTTGCGATGCCGTCCTCGCGCGCTCGAGCTCCATGGGCGCGCCCGGCGTCACGAGCCTGAAATGGCGCAGGCCCGTGCTGGCGGGCGACACGCTGAGCGCACGCGGCGAGGTGCTTTCGGCGCGGCGCTCGAACTCCCGGCCAGAGATGGGCATCGTCGAATTCCGCTTCACCGTCACCAACCAGAACGGCGAGATCGTGCTCATCCAGGAAAATCCGGTCCTGTTCGGAACGCGCGAGGCGGCGTCATGAGATTTTTCGAGGACATCGAGATCGGCACAGAGGAGCCTCTCGGCAGTCACACGTTCACCGCCGACGAGATCAAAGCCTACGCCGCCCGGTTCGATCCCCAGCCGTTCCATCTCGATGAGGAGGCGGCAGCCAGGAGCCATTATGGCCGGCTATGCGCGTCCGGCTGGCACACGGCGGCGGTCTGGATGAAGTTGATGATCGCGCACAGCAAGCGGCAGCTTGACGAGAACCCGCCCGAGCCGGGCGTCGACCACGCGCCCCTGGGCCCGTCTCCCGGCTTCGACGACTTGAAGTGGCTGAAGCCCGTATTCGCGGGCGACACGATCAGCTATTCCACCCGCCTTACGTCAAAACGCCGCCTCGGCTCGCGCCCCGGCTGGGGCCTTGTCAGTGCGAACAACGCAGGCGTCAACCAGAACGGCGAGACCGTCTTCAGCTTCACGTCGCGTGTGCTGGTCAGACTGAAGCGCCCCTGAGGCCCGCGATCAGCGGGTCAGGAAGCGGGCGGCAGAGGGCGTGCGTGGCTGCCAGCCGTGCCGCTCCAGCTCCGGGTCGCGGTGCTCCTCCTCCGGCCAGTCGAGACACAGGTAGGCGACCAGCGTCCAACCCGCGGGGACATCCAGCGCGCGCCGCACCACCTCGGGCTCCAGGATCGACACCCAGCCGAGACCGAGGCCATAGGCGCGGGACGCAAGCCACAAGGTCTGAATGGCCCCCACGGTGGAATAGCGCAGCATTTCGGGCATGCTGCGGCGGCCAAGCCCGCTCCCCTGCTCCGTCGCTTCGTCGCAGAACACCGCCATGTGCACGGGCGCCTGCCGCAGGCCCTCAAGCTTCAGGGAGGCATAAAGCGATGCCTGCGCTCCCTGATAGGTTTCAGCGGCGCGTGCATTGCTGCGGGAAAAGCTTTCGATGACCGCCTGCCGTGCGGCAGGCGCCCGCACATCGATGAAACGCCAGGGCTGGCTGTTGCCCACCGAGGGCGCGATGTCGGCCAACGCCTTCAGCCGGTCCAGCAGCGCCTCATCGACCGGCGCGTCACGAAAGCGCCGAACGTCGCGTCGCCACACCAGCAGATCCTCGAATTGCTCCACGAATGCGGCATCGAAGACCGGCGGTATCGTGGGCGCATCGCCGGACATGGCGGCTCAGTCGCCCTCAAACTCGATCAGCGTGCGCACCGGGACGTCGAGCGCCTCGAGCTTCCTTGCGCCGCCGAGATCGGGCAGATCGACAATGAAGCAGGCGGCGACGATATCCGCCCCCATGCCGCGCAACAGCTTCACCGCGCCTTCCGCCGTGCCGCCGGTGGCGATCAGGTCGTCGACGATGATGACCTTCTGGCCGGGTACGATCGCGTCCTTGTGCACTTCCATCTCGTCGATGCCGTATTCCAGCGAATAGGCAATCGAAACGGTGTCGTGCGGCAGCTTGCCCTTCTTCCGGATCGGCACGAAGCCGGCCGAGAGCTGGTGCGCGACCGCGCCCCCAAGGATGAACCCGCGCGCCTCGATGCCGGCGATCTGATCGATCTTCGAGCCGGCCCACGGCTGCACCAGGGCATCCACCGCGCGGCGGAACGCGCGCGCATCCTTCAGCAGCGTGGTGATGTCGCGGAACTGCACGCCGGGCTTGGGATAGTCGGGAATGGTACGGATCGCCGCAACAAGTTCGTCAGATACGGATCGCGCATCCATGGGTGTCTTCCTCTGTGCATGGTTTCCGGTGCCTGCGGCACACGGACTGTGTCGGGCGGACGGACACGGCCCGCCTCACGCGTAGCTGCGGTTCAGCACACGACCGGCAACCGCATCCAGTTTGGCGACCAGGTCCGGGTCACGGTGATCCGGCCCCGTCATGATGGCGTACTCCAGCGCCGTGTCGGAGCCGACCGGGCACGCGGGATGCTCGCGCGGCAGATCGCGCGCCACCCGGGCGACCAGACGCTGCGCATTGCTGGCGTTCTCATGCAGGACCTTGATGATCGCCGAGATATCGACGGCGCCATGCTCCGGGTGCCAGGAATCGTAGTCCGTTACCATGGCGACGGTCGCGTAGCAGATCTCGGCCTCGCGGGCGAGCTTGGCTTCCGGCATGTTGGTCATACCGATGACATCGCAGCCCCAGGCGCGATAGAGGTGGCTCTCCGCCAGCGAGGAAAACTGCGGTCCTTCCATCGCCAGATAGGTCCCGCCACGCCGGCAGGCGATATCCTCGGCGCGGGCCGCCTTCTCGACGCAGTCGACCAGCAGCGGGCTGACCGGATAGGCCATCGAGACGTGCGCCACACAGCCATTGCCGAAGAAGCTCTTCTCGCGGGCAAAGGTGCGGTCGACGAACTGCTCGACGAGCACGAAGGTGCCCGGAGCCAGCTCTTCCTTGAGCGAGCCGCAGGCGGAGACGGAAATCAGATCCGTCACGCCCGCACGCTTCATCGCGTCGATATTGGCGCGATAGTTGATGTCGGTCGGCGACAGCCGGTGACCACGGCCGTGGCGCGGCAGGAACACCACCTTGAGCCCGTCGATCTCACCGATCCGCAACTCGTCGGAGGGCTCTCCCCAGGGGCTGTCGACCCGCTCCCAGCTGGCGTTTTCCAGTCCCGGCAGCTCATAGATACCGGATCCGCCAATCACCCCAAGCACGGATTGCGTCATGCTGATGCCCCTCAATAGCCTCGACCTGCCGCAGAATGGCGGCGCAGGTGCCTTTAATCAACGCCGCATCGGACGCTGCCACGAAAAACGCCGCGCGGTTGACCCGCGCGGCGTGAAAATCCTGACGACGGACGGCGAGCCTCAGTGCTCGACGTTACGCCACAGCTTCTTCTTGGTGAAGAACAGCAGGCTTGCGAAGATCAGCAGGAACGCCATGACCCGGAAGCCCATCTGCTTGCGCTGCTCGAGCTTCGGCTCGGCGGTCCACATCAGGAACGCCGAGACGTCACGCGCATACTGATCAACCGTCATCGGCGTGCCGTCGGTATACTCGACGCCCTCTTCAGACAGTGGCGGCGCCATGGCCAGCGACTCTCCCGAGATGAAATTCGGGTTGTAGTACTGGCCTTCCGGCACGGTGACGCCCTCGGGGGCCTCGTGGTAGCCGGTCAGAAGCGCGTAGATGTAGTCGACACCCTGCTCCTGATACTGGGTGAAGGCGTCGAAGACGAACCACGGAAACCCGCGTTCGACCGCACGTGCCTTGGCGATCAGCGACAGGTCCGGCGGATAGGCGCCGCCGTTGGAGGCACGCGCCGCCTGCTCGTTGGGGAACGGCGACGGAAAGCGATCGGAGGCCTTGGCGGTCCGCTCGAACATGTCGCCGGCGTCGTCAGGACCGTCCATGACGGAGTATTCCGCCGCGAGCGCCTTGATCTGATCGTCCGAATATCCAAGGCCACCGGCCTCGCCGAGATTGCGGAAGGCGACCAGGGAAAGCGCGTGACAGGCGGAGCAGACTTCCTTGTAGATCTGGAAGCCGCGCTGCAGCTGCGCCTTGTCGTAATGACCGAAGGGACCGGCGAACGACCAATCCTGCTTTTCGATGTGCTTTTCGCCGCCCGCGGCAAGGGCCGTGCCGGCGGTCGCGACAAACGCGACCGCGATGGCTGCCCGGACGGCATTGGCGATGAGGGTCTTCATCGGTTTCAATTCCTCTCGTACCATCCGTCCTCAGCCCTTGTCTTCCGGGGCGGAGACCGCACCCGCAGGCTGACCAGAACCACTCTTGCCCAGCACGGCATCGGAGATCGACGCCGGCAGCGCCTTCGGCTTCTCAAGGAAACCGAGCAGCGGCATGATGACGAGGAAGTGCGCGAAATAGTAGACCGTGCCGATCCGCGACATGATCACATAGGCGCCTTCCGCGGGCTTGGAGCCAAGCCAGCCCAGCATCACGCAGACGATCGCGAAGATCCAGAAGAACTGCCGGTACAGCGGCCGGAACGATGCCGAACGGACCTTGGAGGTATCCAGCCAGGGCAGCACGAACAGAACCGCGATCGCACCGAACATGGCGATCACGCCGCCGAGCTTGTCCGGCACCGCGCGCAGGATCGCGTAGAACG
>JBFHII010000165.1:0-6383 GCA_041596535.1 Breoghania sp.
AACAACCTGTGCTCGCTGCGCGAGGGCGAGAACCGCCCGGCCATGGCCGTGCGGATGATCTTCGACGCCAACGGCAAGAAGCGGTCGCACAGCTTTCACCGGGTGCTGATGCGCTCGGCTGCAAAACTCTCCTACGAGCAGGCCCAGGCAGCCATCGACGGCCAGCCGGACGACAAGACCGGCCCGCTGCTGGAACCGATCCTCAAGCCGCTGTGGGCGGCTTACGCGGCGCTCAAGCGTGGCCGCGAGGCCCGCGAGCCGCTGGAACTCGATCTGCCCGAGCGCAAGATCCTGCTGAAGCCGGACGGCACCGTCGACCGGGTGCATGTCCCCGCGCGGCTGGATGCGCACAAGCTGATCGAGGAATGCATGATCCAGGCGAATGTTTCGGCCGCCGAAACGCTCGAGGAAAAGAAGACGCCCCTGCTCTACCGCGTGCACGACGCTTCGAGCCCGGAGAAACTGGAAGCCCTGCGCGATTTCCTTTCCACGCTCGACATCAAGCTGCCGAAGGCCGGCAATCTGCGGCCGGCGCATTTCAACGGCATTCTCAACCGGGTCATCGACACGCCGCACGCGGGTCTCGTCAACGAGGTGGTGCTGCGCTCGCAATCCCAGGCGGAGTACGCGCCGGCCAACATCGGCCACTTCGGCCTGAACCTGCGCCGCTACGCCCACTTCACCTCGCCCATCCGCCGCTACGCCGACCTGATCGTCCATCGCGGGCTGATCCGGGCGCTCGGCCTCGGCAAGGACGGGCTGCCGGAAAGCGTCGAACCGAAACTCGAGGCCATCGGCTCCGAAATCTCCGCGGCCGAGCGCCGTGCCATGGCGGCGGAACGTGACACCAAGGACAGGCTGATTGCCCACTGGCTGGTCGATCACGTCGGCGCTCAGTTTGCCGGACGCATCGCCGGAGTGGTGAAAAGCGGCATGTTCGTACGGCTCGACGACAGCGGCGCGGACGGCTTCGTGCCCGCCTCGACGATCGGCCAGGACTACTACCACTACGACGAAAGGACGCATGCCCTTGTCGGCCGGAGCACTGGCGAAACATATCAACTTGGTGACAAGGTGCAGGTTCGCCTCGTAGAGGCAGCACCGCTGGCAGGCGCATTGCGTTTCGAGGTTCTCAGCGATGGCACGAAACGCAAGCCCGGGAGCCACAAGGGACGCGGCAAACCGCCCATGCGGCAGGGAAAGCGATCCTCGAGCAGCCGGCGCAAGGGCCCGCGGAAGGGCTAGGAAAGGGTATCCGTAGATGACGGTTCAATTGAGCGGCGCCGCGATCGGCGATGAAACCATACACGCGCTCCCCAAACGCAACCTGGTGCAGGCCATGACGCGCGGCATGCTGTGCCGGTGCCCGGCCTGCGGCAAGGGCTCGGCCTTCGGCAAGTATCTCAAGGTCGCCCATGCGTGCGAGGCCTGCGGCGAGGAGTTGCACCATCACCGCGCGGATGACGCACCGCCCTATTTCACCGTCTTCATCCTCGGACATATCCTGATCCCGCTGGTTTTGGCGGTCGAGGTCGCCTTCGTGCCCGCCCTGTGGGTGCACATGGCGATCTGGATCCCGCTCTCGATCGCCCTCACGCTAGCCATCCTGCCGCCGGTCAAGGGCGCCCTCGTGGGGCTGCAAGGGGCGATCTACATGCACGGGTTCGATCCCAATGCGGAAGACGACTTTGCACGGATGGCCGGACAGAAGACCGAAGAGCTCTACGGCCAATGACCAACCTCGCCGAACGCCTGACCTCCGTCGAAAGGCGCATGGATCTTCCCAACATGCGCCCCAAGGATGCGGCCACGCTGCTGATCCTGGATCGCGGTCAGGCAGGCGAACCGCGCGTTCTGATGGGTCGCCGGCACGAACGGCACCGGTTCATGCCGGGCAAGTTCGTGTTTCCCGGCGGCCGTATCGATCCCTCCGATTCCCGCATCACCCCCGCAAGCGACTATGATCCTGCCGTCATGGCCAAGATGATGCACGCACTCAAGGGTCCCAAGACCGTTGCCCGGGCCCGCGCGCTGGCGGTTGCGGCCGTTCGCGAGACCTACGAGGAAGCCGGCGTGTTTGTCGGCGAGAAGACCGGCGAGCCCTGGCGTGCTCCGGCGGATTTCGAACCCTTCGCCGAGCGCGGCATCCGCATCGACCTGGCGCCGATGCGGCTGATCGCGCGGGCCATCACGCCGCCGCGGCGTCCGCGCCGCTTCGACACGCGCTTCATGGCCGTCTGGGCCGACCAGATCTGCGACCGGTTGCCGGAAGGCACCGGCCCCACCGGCGAGCTCGAGGACCTGCACTGGCTCAGACTCGAGGACACCAAACAGCTGGACATGCCCACCATTACGCTGACTATCATCGAGGAACTGCAGCAGCGTCTTTTGGTCGACGCCGAGCTTGATCCCGCGACGCCCATCCCCTTCTATCAGTGGCGCACGAACAGATTCGTTCGCGAGTTGATCTGACACTGCCCTGATGGCCGCCGGTGCGCTGCGCGCGCGTGATGAACGGTGATCGGATCACACTGACGGATCGGGACGCATCATCGCAAACGACGCGGGAGCACGGCTCCGCTCCGATGTGACGGGAATCGGGCCTGATGACCAGTTTGCACCGTGGTGAACGCCCCAGCCTCCTGGACGTCGTGCGGCGGCCCGGCCTGATGGCCGCCATCGCCGCCATCAGCACGGTCGGCGTCGCCCTCAGTCTCGGCCTACCATTGCTTGCGCTGGTGCTGGAGGCGCGCGGCATCACGCCTTTGTGGATCGGCATCAACACGGCGGTCGCCGGTGTCGCGTCGATTGCAGTCACGCCTTTCGTTACCCCCTGGGCACGCCGTCACGGCACCGCCAGGCTGATGCTGGCCTGCGTGCTGGGAGCGACCGCGTCGTTTCTGGGGTTCTATCTGGCGCAGCCCTTCTGGGTCTGGTTTCCCTTGCGCATCGTTTTTCACGGCACCACGACAATCATCTTCATTCTCTCGGAATTCTGGATCAACGATCAGGCCCCCAACGCGCGCCGCGGCGCCGTCATGGGTCTCTATGCCGCGTGTCTTTCCGTCGGTTTCATGGTCGGCCCGCTGATCATCGCGGTGCTTGGCAGCGACGGAGCCACCCCGTTCATCACGGGGGCGATCATCATGCTGCTCGCGGCACTGCCGGTCGCGATGGCGCGCAAGGCGGCGCCACGCATGGAGGAGGAACCCAGCGCGCCCTTCTACCGCTTCCTCGTCGCCGCCCCGATGGCGACCCTGGCCGCCTTCGTCTTCGGCGCGGCCGAGTCGGGTTCCATGTCGCTGATGGCCGTCTATGGCATTCGCGTGGGCTTCGATGCCGCCGATGCCGTGCTCATGGTTTCCGCGGTGTCCGCCGGCAACATCGCCATGCAGATCCCGCTCGGGATGCTGTCGGACCGGCTCGACCGGCGTCACATGCTGGTCGCCTGCGCCGCTGCCGGCGCCCTGGGGGCCAGTCTCATTCCTTTCGCCACGCACAATCTGACCTTGCTGCTGGCAATCATCTTCATTTCCGGAGGGTTCATGGCCGGGCTCTACACCATTGGCCTCATCCATCTTGGCACGCGCTTTTCGGGAACCGATCTGGCCTCCGCAAACGCGGCCTTCGTGATGATGTATTCGATCGGCATGCTGATCGGCCCGGCCACGATGGGCATCGCGCTCAACAGCAGCAATCCGCATTGGCTGCCATGGTCGATCGTCGGATTCTTCGTGCTCTACCTCACGATCGCCATCCCCCGGATATGCTTTGAACCGAAGCCATGAACTGCGGCTTGACTTTGCCGCGCCGATGCGTAGGTTGGCGGCCAGTTTCAATGCATCGTCCCTCAGCTCAGCCCACGTCGGCGCGAGGGCGTCGACCACACGGGATACTAGGCAATGGCCAAGGCGACCACGATCAAAGTCAAGCTCGCATCGACGGCGGACACCGGGTACTTCTATGTCACCAAGAAGAACACCCGCACCATGACCGAAAAGATGGTCATGAAGAAGTATGACCCCGTTGCTCGCAAGCACGTCGAATTCAAGGAAGCCAAGATCAAGTAATGATTGGCTGAATGGAATTTGAGAAAAGCGCCGCTTCGCCGGCGCTTTTTTTGTGCCCGGACGCTGCCCCGGCGGATCGCGGCAACCGTATTCCGGCGCGGGGAGCCGCCGCGCAAACCGGCAGAATCCGATGCGCCCCCTGCCCTGACGGCCGGCACGCTCGGATTATCGAGAAAAGCTGAGAAAAGGCGACCGGCGGGAAGCAGGTGTTACGAGGAGGCCACTCCAACCTGCTTCCCTGCCGGCCTAACCCCACGGACCCAGGAGATGCGGCGGACCTGAGAGTTCCATGGGGCAGACTGTGAATTATCCAAAGTCTCGAAAAATAGTACTTTTGCGAATGTACAAGCTTTGCGACATTCCCGATTGACCATTTTTCTAGCAACCAATCTACCGCAGTGCAGGACAAATTCAATGTTTTGTTATGGAATCACTGGCCCGCACTTCGCGTTTAGTAAATTCTTAACCTTAACTCCTCCGTCCACGCGCCTCTTCCCGGGCGTGAGTTTTGTCGGCGCAATGCCGAGCAACCCCGCATTTGCTGCCATTGCGGGCAATACGCCGATGAAACGACCCGTCGATGGGATACAGGCCAGTCGAAAGCGGCGTCAGCCGCGACAGACAGAATATAAGTATATTTTACAATAATTGTTGAGGCGCGGTTGCCAACCGCCGGCACGCAAGAGCGGCCGGGAGCATGCATTGCGCGATTCTAATGCCGGAGGAAAACGAGCCCTCGGGACAGACGCGCTTACAGGTGGCTCAGGCGGCGTTGGCGACCACCCGGTTGCGGCCTTCGCGTTTGGCGGAATAGAGCGCCGTATCCGCCCGCTTTACGAGGCTGTCGGGGGTGTCGCGAGAGCCGTGCAATCCGGCGACACCGACACTCACGGTCACGTCCAGCGCCGTCGCGCCACCCTGCACCAGGAACGGCTCGCTGGCCATGCGTTGGCGCACCCGTTCGCCCACCATATAGGCCAGCGACATGTCGGTCTCGGGCATGACGATCACGAACTCCTCGCCGCCATAGCGGCACGCCAGGTCCAGCCCGCGCACAGAGCGGCGCAAACGCCGCGCAAACTCGCGTAGCACCTCGTCGCCCACGTCGTGACCGTGGGTGTCGTTGACGGCCTTGAAGTAATCGATATCGGCGATCAGCACCGACAGATCGGTCTTTCGGGCAATCGCCTGATTGACCAGCGTCGCAAGGTGGGTTTCCAGGTAGCGGCGGTTCTGCAACCCCGTAAGCCCGTCGGTAACGGCCAGTTCCATCGTGTGCTGGACATTGGCACTCAGCCGGTCCGCGTAGCGCTTGCGGCGCACCTGGGTCCGCGTCCGCGCCAGCAGCTCGTTCTTGTCGATCGGCCGCATGATGTAGTCGTTGACGCCCAGTTCAAGACCGCGAAGCAGCCGGGCGTTGTCCTCCGGCTCGGCAATCAGCAGGATCGGCAGGTTGCGCGTACGCTCCAGCGAGCGAAGCTGCGAACACAGCCGCAGGCTGTCGAACCCTTCGAGCGACAGCGACAACATGATCAGGTCGTAGTCGCCATCCGCGCAGCGGAACAATCCGTCCTGCGGATCCGTCTCCACGGTGACGTCGGCGTCCGTGGACAGCGTGTTGGCGACGCGTTCATAGGACGAGCGGCGATCGTCGACCAGCAGGATCTGGCCGCGCTCGTCGTCCAGGTTATCGAGCTCGTCGATATCCTCGAGCCCCATCTCGCGGCTGGTCCGCGCCCGCATGCGCAATTCGTCGACTGCGCGTTTCAGCCGAACCAGGTTCTTGACCCGGGCGATCAGCGCGGTCTCGCTGACCGGCTTGGTGAGGAAATCGTCGGCGCCCGCCTCGAGCCCCTTGACCCGGTCGGCCGGTTGGTCGAGTGCTGTCACCATGATCACCGGGACATGCCGGGTCTGCGGAGACTGCTTCAGCCGTCGGCAGACCTCGAAGCCGTCCATGCCCGGCATCATCACGTCGAGCAGCACGATATCGCAGTCGCTGGATTCGCAGATTTCCAGCGCCTGCGGCCCACTGGTCGCCGTGATCACCTCGAAGTATTCGGCATTCAGCCGCACTTCGAGCAACTTCACATTGGCCGGAATATCGTCAACTACTAGAATTCGCGCGGTCATACCATTATCCTGAGCCTTGGGCCAACTCGTGGGTCAGGCCTCACCCAAATAGGATCGAACGGTTTCCAGAAACTTGGCCACCGAGATCGGTTTCGAGATATAGGCTTCACACCCGCCCTGCCGGATCCGCTCCTCATCGCCCTTCATGGCGAAGGCGGTCACGGCGATCACGGGTATGGT
>JBFHII010000166.1:0-6373 GCA_041596535.1 Breoghania sp.
GCTGCCCGATGTGCGCGACGGCCTGAAACCGGTGCATCGGCGTATTCTCTTCTCGATGCATGAGAACGGCTACGAGTGGAACAAGCCCTACCGCAAGTCGGCCCGCGTGGTCGGTGACGTCATGGGTAAGTACCATCCGCATGGCGACAGCGCGATCTACGACGCGCTGGTCCGCATGGCGCAGGATTTCTCGCTGCGGCTGCCGCTGATCGACGGGCAGGGCAATTTTGGCTCCGTGGACGGCGATCGCGCCGCCGCCATGCGCTACACCGAGTGCCGCCTGCAGAAGGTCGCCCACACGCTGCTCGACGATCTCGACAAGGACACCGTCGACTATCAGGACAACTACGACAGCTCCGAGAGCGAGCCGATCGTCGTCCCGGCCCGGTTCCCCAACCTGCTGGTCAACGGCGCCGGCGGCATCGCCGTGGGCATGGCCACCAACATTCCGCCGCACAACCTCGGCGAAGTCATCGATGCGTGCATCGCGCTGATCGAGAACGAGAATCTGACGCTGGACGAGGCGATGGAAATCGTCCCGGGTCCGGATTTCCCGACCGCCGGCCAGGTGCTTGGCCGCGCCGGCATCCGTTCCGCCTACGAGACCGGCCGCGGCTCCATCCTGATCCGCGGCAAGGTTGCGACGGAAGAGATCCGCAAGGACCGCGAAGCGCTGATCATCACCGAGATCCCGTATCAGGTGAACAAGGCCACGATGATCGAGAAGATTGCCGAACTGGTGCGCGATAAGCGCATCGAGGGCATCTCGGATCTGCGCGACGAATCCGATCGCGACGGCATGCGCGTCGTCGTCGAGCTCAAGCGCGACGCCGTGGCCGACGTGGTGCTCAACCAGCTCTATCGTTATTCGCAGCTCCAGAGTTCGTTCGGCGCCAACATCGTGGCGCTCAACGGCGGCCGGCCCGAACAGCTCGGCCTCATGGAACTGCTGCGCGCCTTTGTCGACTTCCGCGAGGAAGTCGTTTCCCGCCGCACCAAGTTCCTGCTCAACAAGGCGCGTGACCGGGCGCATGTTTTGGTCGGCCTCGCGATTGCCGTGGCCAATATCGACGAGATCATCCGCCTGATCCGCCACGCGCCCGACCCGGCGACCGCCCGTGCCCAGCTGATGGAACGCGACTGGCCAGCAAGCGACGTCAAGGCACTGGTGGAGCTGATCGATGACCCGCGCCACAAGGTGAGCGAAGCCGGCACCTACAAGCTGTCGGAAGTCCAGGCCCGCGCAATCCTGGATCTCCGCCTGCAGCGCCTCACGGCACTGGGCCGCGACGAGATCGGCGACGAGCTGAACGGTCTTGGCGCGCAGATCAGCGACTATCTGGACATCCTGCGCTCGCGCGACCGCATCATGAGCATCATCAAGGACGATCTCGCGTCGATCCGAGATGAATTCGCGACGCCGCGGCGTACCGAGCTGCTGGAAGGCGGCGCGGACATGGACGATGAGGATCTCATCGCCCGCGAAGACATGGTCGTGACCGTCAGCCACACGGGCTACATCAAACGTGTTCCGCTCGCCACCTACCGCGCCCAGCGGCGCGGCGGCAAGGGCCGCTCGGGCATGTCGACCAAGGACGAGGATTTCGTCACCCGGCTGTTCGTGGCCAACACCCACACGCCGGTGCTGTTCTTCTCCTCGCGCGGCATCGTCTACAAGATGAAGGTCTGGAGGTTGCCGCTGTCGGCGCCTCAGGCGCGCGGCAAGGCCCTGATCAACCTGCTGCCGTTGCAGGAAGGCGAGATCATCACCACGATCATGCCGTTGCCGGAGGACGAGGAAAGCTGGGGCGCGCTGGACGTGATGTTCTCCACCACCTCAGGAAATGTCCGCCGCAACAAGCTCAGCGACTTCGTCCAGGTCAACCGCAACGGCAAGATCGCCATGAAGCTCGACGAGGGCGATGGCATCGTCGGGGTGGAGACCTGCACGATCAACGACGACGTCCTGCTGACCACGGCGGCAGGCCAGGCGATCCGTTTCCCCGCCACCGATGTGCGCGTGTTCCAGAGCCGCGCGTCGACCGGCGTGCGTGGCATCAACCTTGCCGAGGGCGACAAGGTCATCTCGATGGCCATCATCCATCACTTCGAGGCGACATCGGACGAGCGGACGGCGTATCTCAAGTGGCGGCGCCTGATGCGAGGCGAGGCCGAGGAGGATGGGACCGCCGAGGAGACCGGAGACGGCGCGCTCAGCGAGGCGCGCTATGCGGAAATGAGCGCCTACGAGCAGATCATCCTGACGCTGACCGAGAACGGTTACGGCAAGCGCTCCTCGTCGTTCGAATACCGGATCACCGGGCGCGGCGGCAAGGGCATCACCGCGATGGTGGTCAACGACCGCAACGGCCAGTTGATCGGCTCGTTCCCGGTCGATGACGCCGACCAGATCATGCTGGTCACCGATGGCGGGCAGTTGATCCGCTGCCCGGTCGACGGCATCCGCGTCGCCGGACGTGCCACCCAGGGCGTCACGGTGTTCAACACGGCCGCCGATGTACATGTGGTCGCGGTGCAGCGGATTTCCGATGATGTGGGCGCCGATGGCGAGGAGCCGGAGGGCGACGAGGGCGATGCTCCGGATGCTCCCGATGCCCCAGATGGCGCGGATGACGCCGGCGGGGCGCCGGAAGCCTGAGGCGTCCGCCTTTCACGACGAGACAAGACAAAAAGACGGGGCGCCTTGCGGGGCGCCCCGTTTTTCATCGCGGGGGAGGATGCGGAGGAGGTATCGAACGTCAGGCTTCGGGGAAAGCCTTCCGGACGCGGCCTGGGAGGTCAGCCGCGATTTGTCTGGGCAGCGCGGTCAGCTGCCGGTCGGCTGGCGGACCAGCGTCGACATGTTGTTGGCTTCGTCGCGGATCTCGACCGTCTCGATCGCGATCACGCGCAATCCGTTGGCGCGGGCGCCTTCGGTCTGGCCGATGGCGTTCAGGCATTCTTCCGACCACGCGCCCCAGGCCTGACCGGCGCAGGTGGCGTTGTTGCCGAGCGGCAGCCGGTCAACTTTCTCGGCGGCCGCCGGGATGGGGCCGATGCCGGTGTCGGCCGTGACGCCGGTGACCAGCTACACACCACCGAAGAACACGATGAGGGCGGCCGCGGTGGCGATGACCAGCTCGCGCGTTGTCACCGAGGGGCGACGGGCGGCGGACGGACCGTAATGTATGTTCGCAATAGTCATGACACGCTCCCGATTGGTGGTTGCCGCTGTGCGGTCTTGTAGGGAGAACTATGCAGCAGCCGTTTGGTTCCATCAGTGACCGAAATCACAGGTCTGACGATTGGCCGGGTACCGCGATCCTGCGCGTTCGCACGCCGGCGATCATCCGCGCGGGCCGGGATTCGCTGCGGTGTCATGGGTGCCGATCGCGCCGGGAATGATTTCGCTGTCAGTGCCGTCTCCGGCCTCGCGGCGGCCGATGCTTCCGGTGGTAAATCCGGCGGCTCCGTCTTCGGTCACCGATTCCTGATGCGTCGTGCCAAGGCATTCCTCCAGGGCCTCGCTTGAAATGATGCCCGCGCAGGCACGTTCGGCTTCCAGCGCGCGCATCCGTTCCATCTGGGCCACCACGAGGGGCGACGCCGTGACCTGGCGATCGAAAAGACCGGTGGCCACAACGAGCAGGCCTATGAGGGCGAAAAGCCCCGCCAGCCACGCTTTTGCAGCTGTCGTAAACATGGTTCATTTCCTTGTCGAAAACGCCCCGCGCGCGTTCGTCCCGCGGCGCGATCCGGTTGGGCGGGCGCGATACAACGTTCCGGCGCGCGCCAGCCTGGCCAACACGGGCCGTGACCCTGTCACGCGGCGCCCGTCATGGTGTTTCTTGATGGCTACCGATGTGGTTCACGGGCAGGGGATTGCAATCGCGATCACGCGCAATGTGAACGGCCTGTGACAATGCCTGTTCGCCGGGGTCGGAGATGGCAGCGAAAAACCGCGGTTTTCTGCGGTCGGAGCGCATTGGAGAATGGCGGGAAACAGTGCGTTGCGTTTCACGGAACAGACACGAATGCGTGTGACGTCCACGGCCCGGTGTCCGATGCCTGTGTAGCAGGCCGGATCGCCGGGGCGGTGCCAGGGAATGTGGAACCAGGAGCCGAAACGCGAAACGACGACGCACCGGGGAATGCGTCGTCGCTTCTGGTCAGGAATCCAGTCGACTCAACTGGATTATTTTTCAACCCGGGTTTTGACCAGCGTGGTCTCAGTGTCACCGGATTGAAAAGCCTTGGTCACATAAGTGACCCCGGGTCTCGAAAGGACCTTGCCTCCGGCCAGCGTGTCGCATGTGCTTTCGACATCCGACACGACTGCCTCGGTGCAGGCCACCGTTATTTCTTGTCTCAGGCGGTCGCTCTTCTCCACAACGCCGTGGTCGGCGCGCACATAGCCGTCGATCCCGGCGAGCATAAGAGCCATTCCGCCAAGCGCGACGATGAACGCCGCGCGGCGAGTAGCGCCCTGCATGTTCGCCTCCATTAATTGGGGCGACCCTAGCATTTTCCCAGGCCGAAATAAATAAAAATTTGCGTGTTGTATAAAAATCACAATGCGACGGCGCGGATCGGGCCGGCCCGTGGATGCGCCGGCGATGCACGCCGGTTGTGTCGGCGGCGCCATGCCGCTATTCAGGAATCATGGAACGCATCGCTCTTTATCCCGGGTCGTTTGATCCGGTCACCAACGGTCACGTGGATATCCTGCGCCAGGCGCTGTCGCTGGCCGACCGCGTCGTCGTCGCCATCGGAATTCATCCGGGCAAGCAACCGCTGTTTTCCTTCGAGGAGCGCGCGGCGATGATCCGTGCGCTGGCGCAGGACGCGCTCGACGGCGATGTCACGCCCCGTATCGAGGTCGTCTCCTTTGACGGGCTGGTGGTCGATCTGGCGCGAAAGGTGGGAGCCGGGATCCTGCTGCGCGGCCTGCGCGACGGGACCGATCTCGACTACGAAATGCAGATGGCCGGCATGAACGGCGCCATGGCCGGCGACGTGCGCACGGTGTTTTTGCCCGCCTCGCCGGCGGTTCGCCACATCACCGCCACGCTTGTCCGGCAGATCGCCCGCATGGGAGGCGACGTGTCTTCCTTCGTGCCGGCCCCGGTCGTGCACGCGCTCAAGCAGAAACTTTCATCGTGACAAGCGCCGGGCTTGAGCCCGGCTGACGATCCTGGAGGACTTACGTGCTGCGCACATTGATGATGGCTGCCGCTTTCGCCGCTGCCTTTGCCGTTTCGGCTGTGGCCCGCGCTGCGGACCCGGAAAATACCCTGTATCTGGAGCTGGAGTCCGGCCGCGTGGAAATCGCGCTGCGTCCCGATCTGGCGCCCAACCACGTCGCGCAGATCAAGAAGCTGGCCCGCGCCAAGTTTTACGACGGCATCGTCTTTCATCGCGTGATCGAGGGCTTCATGGCCCAGACCGGCGATCCCACCGGCACCGGCGCCGGCGGCTCCGACGAGCCGGACCTGAAGGCCGAGTTTTCCGACGAGCCGTTCGACCGCGGCGTGCTGGGCATGGCGCGTGCGCAGAGCCCCGACAGCGCCAACTCGCAGTTCTTCATCATGTTCGCGCCGGGCCATTTCCTGAACGGCCAGTACACGGTGTTCGGAAAGGTCGTCTCGGGCATGGAGCATGTCGATGCGATCAAGCGCGGCGAGCCGCCCGCGAACCCAGACAAGATCATTTCGCTGCGCGTCGCGGCGGACGTGGACTAGCACAGCAAGACCCATGAATGGCCCCGCCAGCACGCTGGCGCGGGCCATTTTCAACCGGAACAGAGAGGAACCCCCGGTGGCAGATATCAAGGATCCCGAGAACACCCTGCTGATGGAGACCAGCAAGGGTCCCGTCGTCATCGAGATGCGGCCGGACCTGGCGCCCAATCACGTGGCGCGGATCAAGGAACTGGTGCGCGAAGGCTTTTACGACGGCATCGTCTTCCACCGCGTCATCGACGGCTTCATGGCCCAGACCGGCTGCCCGCAGGGCATCGGCATCGGTGGTTCGGGCACCAAGCTGAAGGCCGAGTTCTCCTCCGAGCCGCACGTGCGCGGCACCGTCTCCATGGCGCGCTCCGCCGACCCGAACTCCGGCGACAGCCAGTTCTACATGTGCTTCGCCGAAAGCCCCTGGCTCAACAACCAGTACACGGTCTGGGGCAAGGTCATCGAAGGCATGGATAATGTCGACAAGCTCAAGCGCGGCGAGCCGGTTGTCGACCCCGACAACATCGTTTCGATCAAGGTTGCCGCCGACGCCTGATCGGGCCGTTTGCCGTGACACCGTTTTGACCGGTGCCCGTTCTATGCGGGCGCCGGTTTTTCGTGCGCGGGTCCCGTCGCGCAGC
>JBFHII010000167.1:0-6296 GCA_041596535.1 Breoghania sp.
AAGAAGCCCGACGCCGCCTTGTTGGGCTTGCCCGGCCGCACCACGATGGTCGGCAGGCGGATGCCGACGCCGTCGCAATACCCCTTGCGGGTATAGTCCGCCAGCAGCAGCTCGCCGATCGCCTTCTGGGTGCCGTAGGAGGTGAGCGGCGTGCTGTGGAACGTGTCGGGAATGACGTCGGGCAGGGGCGCGCCGAAGACGGCCAGCGACGAGGCGTAGACGATGCGCGGCCCGTATCCCGCCTGGCGCACCGCTTCCAGCAGCATCAGCGTGCCGTGCATGTTGATGCGGTAGCCCTTGTCGAAATCGGCCTCCGCCTCGCCGGAGACGATCGCCGCGAGATGGAAGATATGGCCGGGGTGATGCGCCACCAGGTCGGTCGCCACGCCCGGGGCCGACAGGTCCGCGGCCACATAGTTCACCGGGATCGCGATGCCCCTGGGTGCGGCCGGCGCCACCACGTCGGCCAGCGTCAGCCGGGTGATGGTCTCGCCGGCGACGCTGCCGGCCGCGCACAGCCGCTCGACGAGCTTGCGGCCGAGCATGCCGGCCGCGCCGATCACGAGTACATGGGTCATCTGTCTCTCCCGCCCGTATGTCCGCGTCCGGGGCTTGTTGCATCCGGGGTGCCGTGTGTCAGGTCACCTGGCGTCGCCGGCCCCGCGGCGCCCGCCGATTATACGACGTCCAGGCCCGGCCTGCGCTGGCGGACCGTTCTTGCGCCGCCCGGTATCACGGGTTTTTTCGGCAAGCCCGGACCCGGCTGATACCGGACCCGGAACATGCCTCAATCGGCTAGTGGTTGTCGCGCGGGATGCCCGGGATGCCGTGTTCGCCCACCGCCGGCGCCGAATTGCCGACATCGCGATACTTGACCGCCGGCTTCAGCACCATGCCCTCGTCGAACTGCGCCACCATGGAGCGCTGGATCTCCTGCCACGGGGTCTGGTGCGGCGGATAGGCGTAGCCGCCGGCCTCGCCAAGCGCCTTGCGGCGCTCTTCCAGTTCCTCGTCCGAAATCAGGATGTTGGCGGTGCCCTTGCGCAGGTCGATGCGCACCCGGTCGCCGCTCACCAGCAGCGCCAGCCCGCCGCCTGCGGCGGCTTCCGGCGCTGCGTTGAGGATCGACGGCGAACCGGACGTGCCCGACTGACGGCCGTCGCCGATACAGGCGAGCGAATGGATGCCGCGTTTGATCAATGCTGCCGGCGGCTGCATGTTGACCACCTCGGCGCCGCCCGGATAGCCGATCGGGCCGGTGCCGCGGATGAACAGCAGCGAGTTCTCGTCGACGCCCAGCTCCGGATCCTCGATGCGCTCGTGATAGTCCTCCGGTCCCTCGAAGACCACGGCGTTGCCCTCGAAGGCGTCGGGGTCGTCGGGGTTGGAAAGGTAGCGCTCGCGGAACTCCTGCGAGATTACCGAGGTCTTCATGATCGCGCTGTCGAACAGGTTGCCGGAGAGATTGATGAAGCCGGCATCCTGCATCAGTGGATCGTCGACCGGGCGGATCACCTTCTGGTCGAGGTTCTCCGTGTCGCGGCAATTGTCGCCGATCGGCTGGCCGTTGACGGTCAGCGCGCCGGGGTGCGGCAGCATGTCCTTCTTCATCAGTTCGGCGATCACGGCGGGCACGCCGCCCGCGTGGTGATAGTCCTCGCCGAGATACTCGCCGGCCGGCTGCAGGTTGACCAGCAGCGGCACCTTGTGGCCGAGCCTCTGCCAGTCGTCGTTGTCGAGCTCGACGCCCAAGTGCCGGGCGATGGCGTTGAGGTGGATCGGCGCGTTGGTCGAGCCGCCGATGGCGGAATTGACCACGATGGCGTTCTCGAACGCCTGCCGCGTCATGATCTTCGACGGCCGCAGGTCCTCATGCACCATGTCGACGATGCGCTTGCCGGTGCGATAGGCCATCTGGCCGCGTTCGCGGTAGGGTGCGGGAATCGCCGCGGAGCCGGGCAGCTGCATGCCGAGCGCCTCGGCGAGCGAGTTCATCGTCGTCGCCGTGCCCATGGTGTTGCAGAAACCCACCGAGGGGGCGGAGGAGGCGACCAGGTCAGTGTAGCCGACGATGTCGATCTCGCCGGCGGCCAGCAGCTCGCGCGCCTTCCACACGATGGTGCCCGAGCCGGTGCGCTGACCGCGGTGCCAGCCGTTGAGCATCGGGCCCACCGACAGCGCGATGGCGGGAATATTCACGGTGGCCGCCGCCATCAGGCAGGCCGGCGTCGTCTTGTCGCACCCGATCGTCAGCACCACGCCGTCGATCGGATAGCCGTAGAGCAGCTCCACCAGTCCGAGATAGGCGAGGTTGCGGTCCAGCGTTGCCGTCGGGCGCTTGCCCGTCTCCTGGATCGGATGCACGGGAAACTCGAAGCAGATGCCGCCCGACGACACGATGCCTTCGCGCACCCGCTTGGCCAGCTCGATGTGGTGGCGGTTGCACGGGCTGAGATCGGAGCCGGTCTGGGCGATGCCGATGATCGGCTTGCCCGACTGCAGTTCCTCGCGGGTGATGCCGAAATTCAGGTAGCGCTCCAGGTAGAGCGCCGTCATGCCGAGGTTGTCGGGGTTGTCGAACCAGGCCTGCGAGCGCAGCCGCCTGTGTCCGTCGCCGGTGTTTGTCATGCTGTTCTCCCCGCCGCGTTCGTGGTGTCTCCGCGCCGCGATCCTACGGCGTCGGAGGCGGCATTCCAATTGTATTATTAATCGCGGCGCTGCGCTTTTTCAGACGGTTCGACGCGCCGCCGTCCTGGTGTTGCCGTCTGCCGCCCGCCCGGCGCACGCGGCTGTGCAAAAGGCTGCGCCCGGCAGGTGGAATTCTGTTCCGGCGGGTGCCGGAACTTGATATGGACTCTCGCCCGATTGTGGGCCGGAGACTACCCTCATGACACTGAAGTTTGTCGGTGCCGCCATGGCGACCGTTCTCCTGTGCGCAAGCCCGCTTGCCGCACAGGCCGAGGACCTCACCTTCACCCTCACCAACGGCACGAATTCCGTGCTGACGGAGTTCTACGCTTCGCCCAAGGGCACGAAGGACTGGGAAGACGACGTGTTTGGCGACGCCATTCTCGAGCCCGGCGAGAGCATCGAGATCACCATCGCGGACGGCCGCGCGGCCTGCGTCTACGACATGCGTTTCGAGTTCGCGGAAGACTCCGATCTCGAGGCGACCGAGGACACGCAGGACCTGTGCGAACTGGGATCCTACACGATCCACGAATAGGCGGACATCGCCCTGCATCGGCCAACAGGAGCGCGTTCTGACCCGGACGCGCTCCCTTTCAGTTCGAGCCTGACCGTATCGGGCGAAGCTTAGACCTTCGCCTTCCAGCGCCTCAGCAGGCCCGCGTTGGTGACCACCGAGACCGAGCTCATCGCCATGGCCGCACCCGCGATCGCCGGCGACAGCAGGCCGGCGGCGGCCAGCGGGATGCCCACCACATTGTAGATGAAGGCCCAGAACAGGTTCTGGCGGATCTTGCGCACCGTCGCGCGCGAGACGTCGAGCGCCGCGGCCACGAGGCGCGGGTCCGAGCGCATCAGGGTGATGCCGGCGGTCTCCATCGCCACGTCCGCGCCGGTGCCCATGGCGATGCCGATGTCGGCGGCGGCAAGCGCGGGCGCGTCGTTGACGCCGTCGCCGACCATGGCCACCACGCCGCCCTTGTCCTTCAGGGCCTCGATCGCGGTGCTCTTGCCCTCGGGCTTAACCCCGGCGGCGATGTCGTCGAGGCCGATTGCATCGGCGATGGCGCGCGCCACCGTCTGCGTGTCGCCGGTCAGCATCTGCGTGCGCACGCCACGCGCCTTGAGCTCGGCGATGCCGTCGCGGGCGCTGTCGCGCGGGCGGTCGGCCATGGCGATGACGCCGACGACACGGCCGGCGATCGCCACCATCACGGTGGTCTTTGCCTGTTCCTCCATCTGCCGGCGCAGCGTGTCGGCGGTGAAGTGATCGATGCCGAGGCGGTCGATCAGCGCGGCGTTGCCGATCGCCACCGGTTCCCCCGCCACCTCGGCCACCAGCCCCTCGCCGACATAAGCTTGCGCGTTCTTCGGGCGCGACAGTTTCAGCCCGCGGGCTTCCGCCGCGCGCAGCATGGCATGCGCCAGCGGGTGTTCGCTGGCCATCTGCGCGGAGGCGGCGATTAGCAGCAGCCGGTCGGGCTTGCCGTCAAACGCATGGATGTCGGTGACCTCCGGGCGGCCTTCGGTCAGCGTGCCGGTCTTGTCGAAGACCACGGTGTCGACGCGCGCCGCGGTTTCCAATGCGGAAATATCCTTGACCAGGATCCCCGAGCGCGCGGCGGCGCCCGTGCCGGCCACGAGTGCCGTCGGCGTCGCCAGGCCCAGCGCGCAGGGGCAGGCGATCACCAGCACCGAGACGGCCGCGACCATGGCGGCCTCGACATCGGCGGTGGCCAGCCACCAGCCGGCGAAGGTCGCCAGCGCGATCACCACGACGACGGGCACGAAGATCGACGCCACCTTGTCGACCAGCTTCTGCACCGGCGCCTTGCCGCTCTGGGCGTTCTCCACCAGCCGGATGATGCGCGACAACGTGGTGTCCTCGCCCAGCGCCGTGGCTTTCACCGTCAGTGCGCCCGAGCCGTTGATCGTGCCGGCGGTGACGTCGGATCCCTGCGTCTTGGTGACGGGGAGGCTCTCGCCGGTGATCAGCGCCTCGTCGAGTTCGCTGGCGCCTTCCACGACGGATCCGTCGACCGGCACCCTTTCGCCCGGCCGCACCAGCACGTGATCGCCCAGCCGCAGTTCCGACACCGCGACCGTGGTCACGCCGTCGCCGTCCAGCCGGTTCGCGGTTTCGGGCCTCAGCGCCATCAGGGTGCGTACGGCGGCGGTGGTCGAGCGCTTGGCGCGGGTCTCCAGCAGCTTGCCGAAGATCACCAGCGTCAGGATCACCGCGGAGGCTTCGAAATACAGATGCCCCTGGGCGGCCATGCCCTCGGTCAACACCCGGTAGAGCGAATAGAAGAAGGCGGCCGATGTACCCAGCGCCACCAGCACGTCCATGTTGGCGGAGCCCCCGCGCAACGCCTTGAAGGCGCCGCGGTAGAACCGCGCGCCGGCGATGATCTGCACCGGAGTGGCCAGCGCCAGTTCCACCCAGGGCGAGAGATGCAGCGGCAGCGGCGACACCATGGCGATCATCTGCGCCAGCAGCGGCAGCGTCAGCAGCGCCGAGACGATCAGCACGAAGACGGTGCGGCGCTCTTCCGCCGCGTTCTCGGCTTCCGCGCGGGCGGCAGCGGCGCGGCGGGCGGCGGGGTCGTCAGCGCGCGGCCGGGCATGGTAGCCGGCGTGCTCCACCGCGGCGACCAGGTCGGCGGCGCGCACGGCCGCGGTCGCGGTCACGTCGGCGCGCTCCAGGGCCAGGTTGATGGTCGCATCGTGCACGCCTGAGACGGATTTCAGCGCGCTCTCCACGCGGCCCGCGCAGGAGGCGCAGGACATGCCCGTGACATCGAGCCGCAGCGTTTGCGCGGCGTCGCGTTCGGCCGGCGGGGCGGCGCTGATTTTGACCGCGGGGGCGGCCCGGCTCTTGGCGCAACAGGAGCCGGCGCCGGCCTCGGCTGCGCTGTCGGCACGGATTTCAGGGGCGGATGTGGGCGCTGCGGTCATGCCTGCGACTCTCTCGGACAAAGGTATTTCGGGCAGATAGTCCTTCCAGTCGCTGGAAGGTCAAGCCTCTCGTTCCGGCGGTGCGCCCCGTGGGGAACCGGGTGCTGTCTCTCCGGGCGCGTCAGGCCCGTGTATATGCTCGCCAATCGGCTCGATCGTGTCGAAGGCATGCGCGATGATGCCGGCATCGGGGACGGAGAGAACGGCAAGCGGTTCGGCGCGTCCGCGCACGGCGAAGGCATGCGCGCCGACGCCCGGTGCGGCCGTCAGGTGACCCAGGCCGGCGGCCTCGACCGTGTCCTGCGAGACCACCGCGAAGGCCGAGAGTTCCTTGGTGGCGCCCTCCAGCCGGCTGGCCACATTCACCGTGTCGCCCAGCGCGGTGATGTTGGCCTGCGGGCCGGCGTGGCCGTGCAACCCGATGCGGCCGAGGATCGCCGGGCCGGTGTGCACGCCGATGCCCAGCCGCAGCGGCGCCTCGAGTTGGGCCGCCAGGTCGTCGTTGATGTGCTCGAGTTCGATTGCCAGTTCGACGATGGCGTGCAGCGCCTGCCGCGCACCTTCCGCGCCACCCGCCTCGACGCCGAAAAGCGCCATGATGCCGTCGCCCATCACCTTGTCGATGCTGCCGCCGGCGGCGCGGATGACGC
>JBFHII010000168.1:0-6283 GCA_041596535.1 Breoghania sp.
GCCCGCCATGCGCGCCCGCGCGCGAACGCCCCGCGGGCTTTTCAGGAAGCGGGCCAGCGGGCCTCGAGGCTCCAGTATGTGGGAACGTTTGTCGCTCAATTCTCGGTCTTCCGGTAGAGGCCGATGTCCAGTGTCCGGCCGCCGTTGATGTTCACGCCGGCAACCCGCCCGCCGAGGCTCACGGCCACGCCGTCCTGCGCCGCGCGTTCAAGAAACGCGGCCTCGTAGGGCGCGTCGATCGCCAGGATACGGCACCCCTCGCCCTGCATCCACGGCACCGCCGCGTCGGGCGCCGCCAAGCGTGTAGCGGTTCCATTGAGGAATACAAAGCTCGGTTCGTTGAAGCCGACGCTCATGACCTCGGGATCCGCGCACTGTGACACCTCGGCCACAGCCTGTGTCAGCCGCGAGCTGATCCAGATCGGCGACAGGGCCGGAAACACGAACCCCCAAACGGCCACATAGATCAGCAGCGCGGTGGCGCCGGCGCGCGGCACCGTGCCGATGAGATCGCGGCTGCGCACGAGATGGCGTGCGGCGAAGAAGCCCAGGGGTGCTGCGAAGGCGCACAGCACCACGCCCGCGGGCGACGGCGCCGCGCCGAGATACAGCGGCGCGGCAATGCTGGCAATCAGCAGCCCGATGGGCACCAGCCCCAGAAGCAGCGCTGCGATCCAGACCAGGACCCGACGCGGCGACACGTCGGCCGACCGGGCAACGCCATAGGCGGTCAGGATCGCCAGCGCCGGAAGCAGCGGCATGGTGTAATGCGGCAGCTTGGTCGCCACCAGTTCGAAGACGATCCAGCTCGGCACGGCCCAGGCGAGACAGAATTGCACCACCGCGGTGCGCCGGTCGCGGAACACCGGACCTGCCGCGGGCAGCATCAGGGCCGCCATCGGCCAGAAGGTTCCGAACATCGCCGCCAGATGCACGCCGGGAGGCGCGCCATGCCCCTCCTGCCCCTGCCCCACCTTGCCGAGCATGTCCCGGCCGATCGCCTCGGCATAGAAGCCGCCGTCCGTCGCCACGCCGATGGCGATGAACCACGGCAGCACCAGCGCCAGCAGATACAGCGCGCCGGGAACCGGCCGCAGCGACAGAAGCCAGCGCGCGCGCCGGGTAAAGACCACCAGCGCCAGGATCGTCAGCCCGACGACCATCACGCCCACCGGCCCCTTGATCACGATGCTGACGGCCAGCGCCGTCCAGAAGACGAAGACCAGCGCCCACGACTGTTTGACGCGGACCGAAAGCCAGCAGCGCGCCAGCGCCCCTTGCGCCGCGACGATGGAAGCCAGCAGCACCGCGTCGGCCTTGGCCAGCCGCGCCTCGACGCCCACGACAATGGCCATGGCCACGAATGCCGCGGCAACGAACGCCACCGGCGGCCCGGTGAATGCCCGCGCGGTCCAGAATGTCAGCAGAACGGCCAGCACGGCGCCGATCAGCGACGGCAGGCGATACACCCAGATCGGCGCATCCGCGCCATGGCCGGTGATCTTCGCCGACGCCACCTGTAGCCAGTAGATGCCCACCGGCTTCTTGTAGCGCGTGGAATCCTGATAGCGGATATCGACATAGTCGCCGGTCTCCAGCATCTGCTTGGACGCTTGCGCGAAACGCGGCTCGTCGCGATCGAGCGGCGGCACCAGCCAGAAACCGGGCAGGAACATCGCCAGTGCCAGCAGCGTCAGCAGCAACGGCGCGACACCGGGCGCCGCGGAGACCCGCAGCCAGCGCGGCGGCGGCGCCATCGGGGTTCGCGCGATCGTCTCGCCGTCCCTGTTGGCCGGGCGCGCGGCCGCATCGGCGGTCCCGGACGGGTTGGATGCCGAATCGGCGGAACCGTCCTGCGCACGCACGCCCTCAGGGCCGGTCGCTTCAGGCAAATCCGTGTCTGGTCCGTCGGTTTCGGGCCGGTCCGGGGGTTGGCTCACAGCAGACTCCGCGCAACTGCCATCCCACAACGGGACGCTCGCGCGTCACTCCTACAGCAGCGCGCGCGAAAAATCGATGTTGTGCAATGAGGTGTCACACGGCGGCCGCGGATTCAACCGCCAAGTGACGGAAGCCGCGGCCGGCGGAGCAAGGAAGGCGCGCCGTTCCGGCCGCCCGGGTCGCGTGGAATTCCAGGCTACGCGGCGACCGCCTGGCGGCCGCGGGCCATTTCGCTGCGCTGGCCTTCCCGGATCATCAGCAGCGTCCGGCGTGCGTCATCCTGACGGATGCGATTGAACTCGCGCGCCAGACTCACCGCCTCGCCGTCTGCCCGGCCCAGCCGGCGACAGGCGATGCTGGCGAAGGTGCAGAAGCCCTGCATTCCCATGCCCGTGGCCCGGCACAGCACGACGATCGACGTGAGATCGCTTTGCAGCAATGCCTTCTGCACGGTGCATTCCTCGAGCCGCAGGATGCTGGCCAGCAGCCAGATGCAGTCGGCGAAGCGATCCTCCATCGCCAGCTCGGCGATGATCGAATCCAGCGACCGCTTGCCCTCGCGGGTGACCTTGAGAAGCGCCGCACGCTGCGCCTGGCGCTCTTCGCGGCTCCGCAGACCGGCATCGATCAGGGCTGCGGCGCGGACGGCCGCCTGCTCGAAATGACCGTCGTCGACCAGCACCGCGAAGGCGCCCAGCCGCTGGCGCAGCTCGTCGGTCAGCGACGCCTGCAGCTTGTTGCCGAACGCCGGTTCCTCCGCACCGCGGGACGCGAGATTGCTCTGGATCTCCGCGTCCTCGCCACCGCGCGACAGCAGCGTGCTCAGGCCGAACATCGAGAACCGCGCGCCGCGGTTGTCCGCCAGGCAGCGCAGCACGTCGATTCCGCCGACTTCCGACAGCACGTCGGTCACCGCTTCGGAAATCACCGGACGCGCGGCAATCGCCAGCCGGTGTTCCTCGCCCTGGTGCCGCGCGATATGCGCCAGGTCCTTGTCATAGAGCAGCGGGGATTTTTCCAGGATCGGCCGCGAAACCACGGGATCCTCGCAGGCGAGCTGCAGGACGAGTTCGCGGTCCACATGCTCGGTTTCGGCAATCTGTTCGATGATCTCGGCGCGCAGCTCGTCCGCCACCTGATCAAGGATCCGCGCGACGACATCGCCAAACAGGCGTTTCTCGACATCACCGGGAATGCGGCTGCCGTCGAAGAACATCGCCGTAATGGCCTTGGCGAGGGCGGTCCGTCCCCTGGCGCTGCGATCGCGCGCCAAATCAACCAACTGGGTTACCGACATTGCAGGACCTCTGAACTTCACTGAAGATCTTCTGATCGTGCAACACTACCATCTCGCAGGCGGCGTTTCTCTGCCAACCCGTCGAGATGCTTTCCCAGTGTTTAATGAAAGCGTGACAAATCAAGCAATTGCAGGATGCAATCGTGGATCGCGTTCGATGCTGCCGTTACGGCGGACCAAGGAGCCGGACGCCCGGGAAGCGCATCGCCACGCTGCTTATCCTTCAACGGAACGATGGCGCACATCCGCCGCACCACAACCCCGCCCACCGCTTCCATGGCTAACGCAATGATTTCATTGGGAAACTGAAGGAAGGTGGTGACCCCGGCAGGATTCGAACCTGCGACCGTCGGATTAGAAGTCCGGTGCTCTATCCAGCTGAGCTACGGGGCCATTGAGCCGTTGCGTTGATCCTCGCATTCGCAGCCGACGTCGCAACCACCGGAGCGTGGCCCGCCGCAACGGTCAGCACCGGCATGCCGGACGGGTCCCGTCTCGGGCGCGGGATGACCTAATGCGTCCAGGGTGCCGTGCGCTTGAACTTGAAGTTGTCGGAATAGGCCATGGGACGCGGACGCGCCTCCTTGGCATCGCTGATCCGGTAGGGAATGCCGTTGCGCTCGGCGTAGGCGACCGCCTCGTCCTTGGTGTCGAAACTCAATCTGAGCTGGCTTTTCATGTCCGACGATGAGGTATAGCCCATCAGCGGCTCGATCGAGCGCCGCGCTTCCTGCTCGTAATCGAGCACCCAGCGGTTCTTCGCCTTGCCCGACTGCATCGCCGTTTTGGCGGGACGATAAATGCGCGCAACCATGATCGCCAATCCCGTATTCCGAGTCCGTATCAAAGCACCGTCATCGCAGCCCGAGCCGAACCGGCCCGGAAGTCAAGCCGCCACGGCCTGAAGGAATATCCGCCGTCCGGTCGCGATCACCCGCCCGGCGGTCTGGCCGGACGCGGGCGCCGGGCCGGAATAGTGCGGTGGACGATGGTCGGGGCAGCAGGATTCGAACCTGCGACCCCCTGGTCCCAAACCAGGTGCGCTACCAGACTGCGCCACGCCCCGTCTTCATCGTCACGTCGCTGGGATACACGACTTGCCCGCACGCCTGCAAGCGCTTCCGCGCGGTTGTCCCGCGACAATGCGTCTGCTGCCGGGCGACACAGCGCCGGCGGCTCCGGCGCTAGTCCCCGGCCGCGATCCGTTCGTGCACGATCCTGTCGCCGGCCTTCAGGCCGATTGCATGCGCGGTGCCGCCGACCAGTTCCAGCACGAAGCGCACCGGCCCGCGCGAGGGGACCGGCGCCTCGGAGAACGGCGTCGTGTACTGGGCGATGTTGGCAACCGTGCCGTCCTCGCGAATGAACACCATGTCCAGCGGCAACGGCGTGTTCTTCATCCAGAAATACGTTTCCTGCATGCGGCCGAAATCGAACAGCATGCCGTGGTCGGGCGCCATCTCGGTGCGGAACATCAGCCCGCGGGCGCGCTCCTCGTTGGTATCGGCGATCTCGACCTCGAAGTCATGCGTACCCGTGGCTGTCACCACGCTGAGCGGCTCGACCGGCGCCGCGGGGTCGGGCATCGGCTGGGCGGCCAGCGGGAACGCCAGCATGACGAGAAAAGCAAGCAGAAGCGGGATCTGGACAAGCGCGCGCAAGTGTTGCAAGGCGAAGCGCGACCCTCCGGCCGGCGCCATTTTCACCGGCGCGATCAATGCGATTGCGGAATGTGGCTGGGCCCGTCGGGCCGGATCTCGGCGACCATCAGTCCCTTGGGGCCTTCGCCGAAGCGCACCAGCACCGTCTGGCCGGGACGCAGTTCCGTCAGCCCGTAGCGGCGCAGGGTTTCCATGTGCACGAAAATGTCCGGCGTGCCGTCGCCCTTGGTCAGGAAGCCGTAGCCCTTGACCCGGTTGAACCACTTCACCGTGACCTTCTCATAGTCGCCGCTCGGCGTCACCTGCACGTGGGTGCGTGACGGCGGAAGCTGTGAGGGGTGAATGGCCGTGGATTCGTCCATAGACAGAATGCGGAACGCCTGCAGGCCCTTGGGCCGGTTCAGCACCTCGCAGACGACGCGGGATCCCTCGTAGGCGGTCTGGAACCCATCCCGCCGGAGGCATGTCACGTGCAGTAGAACGTCCTCGGAGCCGTCATCGGGAATGATGAAGCCGTACCCCTTCGCAACGTCGAACCATTTGATCGTGCCCGCCACTTCAAGAACGTCGACGGCAGCCTCATCGACCTCGACAGTGTCCTCGAATGGACGGGAACTTGACGCAAACTTCGCCCCCATCACCTCGCCTCGCCTCAACGCCGCACCACAACAGCAATCCGCTGACTGCTGATTCCTTAATCAAAGGATAACATTCGGACTCCGAACCGCCAGAGCTAAAACACCTGCCCTCGGCAAATTACTGAATGCTACTATTCATGATAATACTGGGTGTCGCGCGTTCCGCCGCCGAAGCGGCGGCCATCGCGCACGCCCTGCGCCGCAGTCCCCGAAACCTCCGGAGCCACGCCCGCCGACCACCATACCACCGGACCGGGGAAGTCGATCGGCTCACCACCGGAACGCTCTGCGAACCCGTGACGTAACGGCACCAACGGGTTGGATTTTCAGCGACAGGCCGCCATGGCGTATCGGCCCGGGCGCGCCATGTAACACCCTGCGTTCCCGGATGGTTCACACGGAAACGGCCGCATCGCCGATCCGCCGCCTTTCCCGCGCCAAGAGCGGCGCCATGTGCGTGCCTGCCCCGCGAAGGCCGCGCCAAACGGCACCCGCGCCCGCTGCCGACAGGTCCGGACAAGGCGTTCACATTCACGTGAACAGCATCCCGGCACCGTGCCTCCGGAACCGGAATGACCGCCACACCGCGGTGCGGGCAACGGTTGTCCGGTCCGCCATCGCGCGGGGCAACCGGTCGAAAAAAATCGCCCGGTAGGCGTCGGTAAAATAATGCTCCAGGCCGCCGTGCGTACCCGTGACCGCTTCGAGGACCCGGCTAAAGCCCTCGACGTGCTTGGCCTCTTCCC
>JBFHII010000169.1:0-6282 GCA_041596535.1 Breoghania sp.
GGCGACCAGAAATAAGGGGAAAGAAATCAAAACCGGAGCGGTCAGCCAGCCCACGAACAGGAAGGCCGTCACCAGCGTCAGCAAGGCGAACGTCCCGATAGCAATGTAATTGGCCCGCGTTTCCATCGACGTCTTTCCCTTGATCTCCCTTGCGCCGACCGGCCCGGCCGCCCCGCAAGGGTGATCACTCTCGTATCACAAAGGCGCCCGCACGATCGTGCCGGGCAGCCCCTAATCGTTTCGCCGCGCGCCGCGCGTCCCGTGAAAGTAGGATCGCACCCACGGATGATCGAATGCCAGCATGGTATCCATCGGACC
This sequence comes from Breoghania sp., assembly GCA_041596535.1. Classification (GTDB taxonomy): domain Bacteria; phylum Pseudomonadota; class Alphaproteobacteria; order Rhizobiales; family Stappiaceae; genus Breoghania. The sequence continues at coordinate 319 of JBFHII010000169.1, forward strand.
CTCGACCAGCACACGCTTTTCGCCAAGAACGGCGATCCGATCGCACGTCGTGTGCAGACTATCGAGGTCATGGGTGACCATGTAAACCGTCAAGCCGAGCGCGTCGCGCAACTGCATGATCAGTTCGTCGAACGCCGCCGCACCGATGGGATCAAGACCGGACGTTGGCTCATCGAGAAACACGATGGCGGGATCGAGCGCCAATGCGCGCGCAAGGCTCGCCCGCTTGATCATGCCGCCGGAAAGCTCCGAGGGAAACTTCTCCGCGGCGTCCCTCGGCAGACCCACCATCTCGATCTTCAGCAAGGCCAGTTCATCCATCAGCCGCGGCGACAGCTTCAGGTGCTCGCGCATCGGAACCTGAATGTTCTGCCGCACGTTGAGCGACGAGAACAGCGCGCCTTGCTGAAACAGCACACCCCACCGGCGTTCGACCTCGGCGCGGCCGGCATCCGACAACGTTTTCAGAACCTGGCCGAACACCTCGACCGTTCCTCTGCGCATCGGCGTCAGGCCGAGGATGGCGCGCATGAGCACCGACTTGCCGGTGCCCGATGCCCCGACAAAACCGAGGATTTCTCCCGCGATCACATCGAGATCGAGGTTCTCCAGCACCAGCGTGTCGCCGAACCCGACGGTCACCCCACGCGCCTGCAGCACGATATCGCCCTTGCTCGGGGCCAAAAACCGCGCCCCCTTGCTGATGGTCTGCGCCTGCATCGTCTCCACCATGGCTAGACCCCGATGCCCGCGAAGTACATCGCGAACAGCCCATCGACGACGATGACCATGAAGATCGACTTCACCACCGACAGCGTGGTGTGCACCCCGAGCGATTCCGAGCTGCCACGCACCTTGAAGCCTTCGACGCATGCGACAAGGCCGATGATCAAGGCCATGAACGGCGCCTTGGTCAGTCCGACCAGGAGCGTCTCGACCGTCAGCGCCTCCTTGAGGAACAGCATGAAGCTGAACGGCGGGATATCGAGGTACATCCACGACACCAGACCGCCACCAACCAGCGCAGCCAGGTTGCCGAAAATCGTCAGCATCGGCAGCGCGATCATCAGGGCGATCACCCGTGGCAGCACCAGCACTTCGGTAACCCGCATGCCGATGACGTGCAGCGCGTCGATCTCCTCGTGCATCTTCATCGAGCCGAGTTCGGCGGTGAACGCGCTGCCGGAACGGCCGGCCACCATGATCGCCGTCAGCAGCACGCCGATTTCGCGCAGCACCAACACGCCGACCAGATCCACCACGTAGCGGTCGGCACCGAACTGGCGCAGGTAGAAACCACCCTGCTGCGCAATGATGCCGCCGATGAGAAAGCACATCAGCACGACGATGGGAACGGCGCCGATTCCCGCGCGGTCGAACTGGTGGGCCACGGATATCAGCCGGATGCGACTGGGATGCCGGACCACGTTGAGCAGCACCATCACCAGCGTGCCGAGGATGTTCGTCACCGCCACCGCATCACGGCCGATCTCGACGATCTGCCGGCCGGTCACCTCCGCCAGCCACGCCAGTGAGATCCTTCGCTTGCGCGGCTTCCATGGCGGCGGATGGTGCGTTTCCACGCCGGACACCAGTTCCTGGTAGTCCTCGGGGAGGTTGTCCACCTTCACGCGGGCACCCAGAAATTCCATCTTCGCCTGCAGCCGGTGCAGCAGCCAGGCGCCGGAGGTGTCCATCGCATCAACGGCGCTCAGGTCCAGCACCACCTTGCCCGGACGGCCGACATCGAGGGATTCGACCATTTCCTCCACCGCCCGCGCATTGTCGAGCAGCCACGATCCGGATGCAGCGACATACGCCACATCGTCGTCGCGGTGCACCGACAGGTTTAGCGGATTAACCGGCACGTGAACGGTCATGGGGTTCGGTTTCACCAACTCCGGGCGCAGAGGGCCCAACTCAGGGATTCACCATGATTATAGGGACGTTGAAACGGGATGTCCCCGGTGGGAACCGATTTGCGCCGAATCCCTGGGCCTATTGTGAAAAAGACACGAGGCATGGATGACCAGCGCTACTGTGCCAGCCGTCTGACGGCGATGACGCCGAGCAGGACGAGAGCGAGCCCGCCGCCGGCTGCCATGCTCCAGAAGGCAATCACCGGATCAGCGCTGTAGAGCGGCCCGGCCGCAAGCGTGCCCAAGGCCGTCGCAATGCCGCCGAACGTCGAGGCAAGCCCCTGCGCGGTGGCCGCACGCCGCGCCGGAATCGAGACCGCGATAAAGCCGATCATGCCCAGGTGCGTTGCTCCGAAGGTCAATCCGTGCAGGATCTGCAGGGAAAACGCCGCCGGAACACTCTCGGCAAACGGAAAGCACAGCCAGCGCGCGACCGCTGCGGCACCGCCGATGGCGACCATGGCCATCGGTCCAATGAAAGCGCGCAGACGGCTTGCGATCGCAAACAGTCCGATCTCGACGATCACGCCCACGACCCACAGCACGCCGATCGTGGTTTCGGAAATGCCGGCCCGCCGCCAGTGCAGCGACGAAAAGCCGTAGTAGACGGCATGGCTTCCCTGGATCAGACCAACCGCAAGCAACACCGTCAGGAAAACCGGATCGCGTAAAGAGGTCGCCGGACCACCGTTGACGGGCGGAGCACTCTCCTGATGCGCGAGTTCCGGCAGGCTCATGGAGACGAAGACCATTGCAAGCATGGACGCCGCCAGGCCGAAGGGCACCAGCGACGACGGCCAAACCTCGAGGGCAACCCCACCGCTGAGCGTCGCCACCACGAAGGCCACCGAGCCCCAAAGCCGCATGCGGCCATAGTCGCCGATGCCACTGCGCACCGCATCCATGGCATAGGCGTCGCTAAGCGGGACGATCGCCCCATGGAACAGCGACGTGAACACCGCCACCGCAAAGAGGGCCGCAAAACCATCGACGAAGGCGTAGCAGGCGAATCCGAAGGCGCTTGCCGCGGCCGTCACCGACAGCGCCAGGACGCGGCGCCCATAGCGGTCCGCGATGGCGGCGACCAGCGGGCTAGCAGCAATCCGTATTGCCAGGGGGGTGGCGAGTATGAAACCTATCTTCGTATCATCAAGGCCCCGATCCGCGAGAAAGATCGGAAAGAACGGAAGGAAAATACCCAATGTCAGGAACTGAAAGCCGAACAGCGATCCGATCCGCGCGGGCAGTCGCCGGACAGTTTTCTCCGGCATCGTGACGTATTTTTCCACTTTCTAAACTCGCGTTAACATTTCGTGCGCTAAGAAGCAGAATCGGGAGGCTGTGTGTCGTTAACACAGCCAGTCCGGTGTCGCTGACAGAAAAGCCGAGGCAGAAGCCCCATGGTCCAAGCCAGTCCCCCGACCCCGTTGCGGGAAGAAGACTACGACGCGATCGAATCAGCCGTCATGGAAACGGCGCGCGGACGCTGGTTTCTTTCCGAGTTTGCCCGGCGAAACCGTTCAGCGGACACCAACGTCCTGCTCGACGCGATCAAGAAGCTGGACAAATCGATGCGGCGGGAACGCAAGGGCCCGCAGATAACCCGGATTCAGCTCGATCTGGCCGACATGCAGGAAGCGATCACCCGCACCAAGCAGGAAATCGCCCAGATCAAGCACGAGTCGGACGATGGCGACCGCTTCGCCGAAGCCTCCAACGAACTCGACGCGATCATCAGCCAGACCGAAGGCGCCACCCAGGACATTCTGAACACGACGGAAAAAATCCAGGAACTGGCATGGACGCTGCGCGAGCAGGGCATCGACGAAAAGGTCTGCGACGACATCGACGCGCATACCACCGACATCTACATGGCCTGCTCCTTCCAGGATCTGACCGGCCAGCGGACACAGAAGGTCGTGCAGGTCCTGCGCTATCTCGAGTCGCGCATCAACGAGATGATGGACATCTGGGGTCTCGAAAGCGACGACATGGATGTCGAGCGCACGCCCACGAACCACTCTGACGCCCGGCCCGATGCCCATCTTCTCAACGGGCCCCAGCATGAAAACAAGGGCATCAATCAGAACGACATCGATGCGCTGATGGACGTGGACACCGTCGAAGTTCCCGAAGCCGGCGAAGCTGCGGAACAAGCCGAGGAAGCAGCCCCGACCGTTGACGACATAGACTTTGCCACAGTCGCCGACATGGCTGACGCCATGTCCGACACGGTCGATGAGACGGTCGATTTCACCTTCGGCGGTAACGCGGACGAGGACGAGGCACAGGCCGACGTCTTCACGCCTGACGAGTCCGAGCCGGAGGCCGACACGAACGCGGTTGCAGAGACCACCGAGGACCTATCGCAAGCGGACGTCTTCGCCAGCGGCGACATCAACGCCACGCTTGCCGAAATGGTCGGCGACGACCCTGTCGATGACACAGTGATGAGCGAAGCGGTCGCCGACGCTGACATCGGCGATGCCGATATTTTCGCCACCGCCGAGGACGCTGCGGCCGGCGCGGACGACGACATGTCGGCCGCCGTTACGGAACGTTCCGGCGCCCCCGCACCGGAAGCCAATGCCATCGGCTTCGACAAGATCGAAACGGCCTCCGAAGGTGCTTCCGCCGAGGCACAGGAGGAAGACGACGCCGACGCGGCATTCGAAGAGATGGACGCCTCCGAGGAGGCCGCCGTGCTCCAGGCGGACGGCGGCGGCTCCAACCCGTTGAGCAGCCTGTCCGCCGGCGAGCGCCTGGCGTTGTTCAGCTAGGCCCGGCCAAACCGAAACGCTTCCAAGGCCCAGGATCGCCCTGCCAGACAAGCGGGCGCGATCCGGGGCCTTTGCCTGAGAACTTACCCTGCCAGGGCGCGCGCCATCATCGCCGGCTCGACGTTTCCGCCGGACAGAACCAGCGCCACGGTTCGTCCGGCGACCGGCAAATGCCTGCTCAGCACCGCGGCGAGGGCCACGGCGCCGCCGGGCTCCACAACCAGCTTCAGTTCCCGAAATGCGAAGGCAACGGCTGCGAGTGCCTCGGCGTCGCTGACCACAAGGGCATGCGATAGCCGGGGTTCGTTGATCCGGAACGTCAGTTTGCCCGGCATGGGGGACAGCAAGGCATCGCAGACAGAACCACCCGCGCGTTCGTTGGCAAGGCGTTCGTGCGCCGCGAGCGAGCGCGCCGTGTCGTCGAAGCCTTCCGGCTCCACAGTGCCGAGTTCCGCGCCGGGCGCAAGTTCCTGAAGCGCCAGCGCCAGTCCGGCGGTCAGACCGCCTCCGCCGCAGGGCGTCAGAACGACATCGGGCACCATGCCAAAGGCAGCAGCCTGCTCGACCAACTCGGCTCCGGCGGTTCCCTGCCCTGCCATCACGCCGGCATCATCATACGGATGAACAAGTGTCGCCCCGCGCTCGGAACAAAGCTGCGCCGCAATGGCCTCCCTGTCCTCGGTCTCGCGGTCATAGGCGATCACCGTCGCGCCGCTGGCCTCGGTGCGTTGACGCTTTAACGCCGGCGCATCGGATGGCATGACGATGGTCGCCGGCATGCCGAGGATGCGCGCCGCCTCGGCCACGCCTTGTGCATGATTGCCTGACGAGCAGGCCACGACTCCACGCGACCTGTCTGCCTCCGGGATCATCGAGAGCCTGTTGAACGCGCCGCGAAACTTGAACGTTCCGGTGCGCTGCAGGCATTCGGGTTTCAGCAGAATACGCCCGCCGGTCAAGGCATCAAGCGCCTCGGACCGCAGCAAGGGCGTGATCACCGCGTGTCCTTCGAGCCGTGAGCGCGCGGCCAGCACATCCGAAAAATCGGGTAACGAATCCATGGAAATCTCCTGCGAGAGCGAGTCGCAGGGTACTCAAAACATCCCGCGCGCGCAGTGCCTATTCGGCGGCCATGGCGCGTTTGTCATGCGCGGCAAGAATATTGTCCAGGAACTGTTGTGCGCTGTTGCGCCACGTGTAGCGCAAAGCGACCTCGCGGCAATGCGCCCGGTCGATATCCAGCGCGGCGACAGCCGCCTTGCCGA
>JBFHII010000170.1:0-6252 GCA_041596535.1 Breoghania sp.
CCATGAAGGATGCGCTCAGCAACTGGCCGGAATCATCATAGACAATCTGTTCGCCGAGCACCTGGCCGATCCCCTGGACAACGGCCCCGTAGACCTGTCCCCTAACGACATCTTCGTTCAGCACATTGCCGAAATCGTCGACGGAAACGTAGCGGACGATTTCGACCTCGCCGGTTTCCGGCTGAATTTCGACCTCGCAAACATGGCAGCCGTTCGGAAAGGTCATCACCGGTGACGAAAACTGGCCGGCACTGTCCAGACCTTTGTCTGCTTCAGCGCCGGGTTGCGGTTTTCCCGCCAACCTGTCCGCAAGGTCGAACAATCCGACCGAACTATCGGTCCCGCGAACCGCGAAGCTTCCATCGGCATACTCAATATCCTGGGGTGAGGCTTCGAGCCAGTCGGACGCGGCGGCGATGCCTTTTTCGATCAGTATCTCGATGCCATTATGGATCGCACTGCCTGCCATCATCGCGGAGCGCGACGCCACCGAGGTGCCGCCCATCGGAACAGACGCCGTATCACCCGTCACCAGTTGCACCCGCTCGACCGGAATGCCCAGCTTCTGTGCGACGAGTTGCGGAAAGCTGTCGCGGTGCCCCTGTCCCATTTCCTGAACCGGGAGCCGGACGGTCAGAGTGCCTTCTTTCTCGAAGACGAACTGAGCATTCTCCAGCAGCATGCCGCCGGCAACCTCCAGAAGGCAGCCGATGCCGATACCGCGCAATTTTCCCTGGGCTTCGCTCTGCTTCCGGCGCCCCGCGAACCCCGACCAGTCGGCAAGTTCCAGCGCCTTGTCGAGACAGTGCTCGAAATCGCCACTGTCATAGACCATGCCGGTTGCCGCCTGATAAGGCATCGACTCTGCCGGGATCAGGTTTCGACGACGCAACTCCGCGCTATCGATTCCGATCGCCTTTGCCGCCTCGTCGATCAGCCGCTCAACCAGAAGGATGGCTTCCGGCCGGCCCGCACCGCGATACGGGCCGAGCGGCGAAGCATTGGTATAGAGCAGCCGGCAACGGCAGCTGATCTCCGGGATCCGGTAGACGCTCGACAGGCAGTTTTTGGTGTTCTCCGTCGCCATGACATGGGTGACGCCGGCAACATACGGGCCGATGCCGGTCATCGTGTCGGCTTTCAACGCAAGAATGCGGCCCTCGGAATCCAACGCCAGTTCACCCGACAGCAAGCAATCCCGGCCGTGCGTGTTGGCAAGGAAGCATTCGGTCCGCGTTGCCGACCATTTGACAGGACGACGCAACCGCTTTGCCGCGTGCAACAGCGCCACATGTTCCGGATACAGTTGCGCACGCACGCCGAATGCACCACCCACATCCGGTGTGATGACCCGAACGTTTTGCGGGGGGACATGCAGGACCTTGGATGCCAGTATCATGCGGACAGGTCCGACACCCTGCGTTGGCGAAATGAGCGTATGGACCTGCGCTTCCTCGTCCCAGTCACCGATGGCCGCACCCGGTTCCAACTGGCTCCCGGCAATCCGCTGATCCACGATTTCGGTTCTGATCCGGAAGTCCGCCCCTTCGAGAATCCGCTCGACTTCGTCACCTTCTCCGAACTGCCAGTCGAGCGCCAGATTCCCAGGCGCCTCGTCCCAGATCGGATCCGCCGATCGAGCGGCAGCGGCAATTGAACTTGCCGCCGGGCGCAGCTCGTAGTCCACGATGACGGCTTCGGCGGCATCCTGCGCCTGATGGGCCGATTGCGCGACCACGATCGCGATCGCTTCGCCAACGTACCGGCAGCACCGATCGGCCAGCACTGGAATGGGCGCGACATGACCGTCAACGCCCCCTGCTCCTTTGAGCGTCCCCAACGGCGGAATTGCCGAGATCCCGTCGGCCTCTATGTCGGCATGGGTAAAAATCGCCTCCACTCCAGGCATGCCGGCAGCATCGGTGATGTCGATCCCGGTTATCTCACCATGCGCAACTTCCGCGCGAACGAATACCGCATGCAATTGACCGTCGCGATTGACGTCATCACTGAACCTGCCCTTGCCCGTGGTAAGTGCGTGCAAGCTGGACGGGCCGGGAAGTGGCGATCTGCTATAAGCCATGGACTGGAGCCGTGTTTCAAAAATGATCAGGTTGGGACGAGCGTTGAGACATCAGCGATGTTTTCCGACCTGCCACCCTTTGGCCGCAAGATATTTCTCCCCGGCGGCAATCGGCAGATCTTCCAGTGCCGACCCCATCGAATCGTTCCAGCGGTTGAGAAATCCGAAGAACGCGACGACACCGGTCATTTCGACAATCTCGGGATCCGACCAATGGGCCTTGAGCTGCGCCTCGATTTCGGGTGTTACGGCATTGGGAACGCACGCGGCAGCGTATGCGTAGGCGAGGGCGGCATTCTCTGCCTCGGTGAAATGGGGGCTGTTTTCGTAGTTCAACACATCGTTGAGCCGCTCCTCGGTCGATCCGAACCGCTCCGACCCCAGGATGGTATGCGCCTGACAGTACATGCAGCCCGAAACGTAGCTGGTCATGTAGCCGATCAGCCTTTTCAGTTCCGGCGTCAGCTTGCCCTCGCACACCATCACCGCCTTGCTCAGTTCGATAAACGCATCGGCGAGTTGCGGCCTGCGCGCCATCGTCCTCACGCTGGCAGGAATCACCCCCAGTGCGCCCTTGAAATGCTGGGCACGCTCTCGCAGGTCGGGGGCGAGCTCGGATTCCTCGAGTGGTGGGACGAGTGGCATGGCGTTCGCCTTTCCTGTTCCTGTTCGTTGTTCAATCGGCGGCGTCGGACTGCCGGTTGGCAGGACGTATGACAAGAGAAGGGGTTTCAGGGATTGGCAATATCGACCAGTCGAAATCGCAATTTCAATGACGGGATGAAAGGGGCGACAGGTCCATCGGCATCGTCCGGATCACCCGGCTTGAACCTCGTGACCTCGATCACCGGGCGAACATCAATCGCGACACGCCGGCGTCGACCGACATGGCTCCGTTCGACCCCAAGACAAACCTGGCCCGTCGTCAACACTCCCCCGCAACACGGCCTCCTCCTCGCAAACGAGGAATAATGATCACGTTCAGATTGTCAAGCGCCTGTGGGTTTGCGACAAGTTTCAGCACAAGAATATTGATCGTGATCATTTTTATGATAAGGTGTTGCCGTTGACCCCTTGCCGATCAGGGAGCGCGCCAGGACCGCGCACCCTGCTTGGCGGAGCATCTGACTGGCGCTGGCCGTCAAACGACTGAGGAGACCCTTAGTGCCGTCCAAACCGGAAAACACGCGTGCCCTGGCAGATCCCACGCCCGAAACCCGGGAATTCTGGGACGGCACCCGGCAGCACCAATTGCGGATCAGTTGCTGCGACGACTGTTCGCAGACATTCTTTCCGCCACGGCCGTTCTGTCCCCATTGCGGATGCCGCGATGTGGCGATGGTTCAGGCGAGCGGCAAGGCAACCCTGTACAGCTACGTCATCAGCCACCTGCCGGCACCGGGCCTGCCCACGCCTCATGTGGTCGCAGTCGTGACCCTCGAGGAAGGGCCGCGGATGATGACAAACATTGTCGACTGCCCGGCCAGTCCGGAGACCCTGACACTGGACATGCCGCTTGAAGTCGTTTTCGAAACGGCGAGCGAAAACATCACCCTACCATTGTTCAAGCCTGCCGGAGTGCCCGATGAAACTTGATCCGGTTGCCGTGGTCGGTGCGGCAGAAACCACCGAACTGGGCGTCATCCCGGGAATGTCGGAGCTCCAGCTGCATGCCGACGCGGCGCTGAATGCGCTGCGCGATGCCAATCTGCAGCTATCGGATATCGATGGCATCGCAACGGCAGGGGAGTCACCCGACACCCTGGCCCAGTACCTTGGAATAACGCCCGCCTGGATCGACGGGACGGGTATCGGCGGGTGTTCCTTCATGTTGCATGTGCGCCATGCCATGGCCGCCATCCAGACCGGGCTGTGCAAGACGGTGCTGATTACGCATGGCGAAAGTGGCCGCTCACGCATCGGAGCGCGGGGGTTTCCCGAGTACATAGGCGGAACACTGGCGGGTCAGTTCGAGGTTCCGTTCGGCGCGCATTTTCCGCCCACGCTGTTTACGCTCACGGCCATGAGGTATATGCACGACTATGGCCTGGAACCGGAGGATATCGCTCGCGTCGCGGTCGTGCAGCGGGACTGGGCATCGCGCAACCCACGGGCGACACACCGCACTCCGATCACGGTAGATGAGGTCATGGCGGCACGCATGATCGCCTATCCGTTCACCTTGCTGATGTGCTGCCTGCGAACCGATGGTGGCGGAGCGCTGATCCTGACATCCGCAGACCGGGCGAAGGACTTTCCGCGCCCGCCGGTCTATATTCTGGGAACGGGAGAAAGCTCGGAAGGCCCGCTGATCAGTCAGATGGAATCGTTCACGTCATCCCGGGCGTTCCGGAATTCGGGCGCGGCAGCCTTTGCGCAAGCCGGACTGACACCCAAGGACGTGGACCATCTGATGGTCTACGATGCGTTCGCGCATATTCCGCTTTACGGGTTGGAGGATCTCGGCTTCTGCAAGCCCGGCGAAGCGGCCGCTTTCGTCGCCGACGGCAACACCGCGCCGGGAGGCATGTTGCCGATGAACACCAACGGCGGCGGCCTGAGCTACATGCACTCCGGGATGTACGGAATGTACGCGATGCAGGAAAGCATCCGTCAGGTGCGTGGCATCGCCGCGGCGCAGGTGCCGGATACGAGAATTTCGGTGGCGCACGGGGTCGGAGGAATGTTCGCGGTGGCAGGGACCATCATTTTCGGCAAGGAGCCGGCTTAGCTGCGGTCCCGGGATGGACTTGCCGGGGCGCCGTCACCGCTCACCGGTGGACGCAGACACGAAAACGGATTGACAAAACTGATCGCGATCATAAAGTTGCCCGACTTGCCGCTGCATCAGGCGGTGATCGGGAAGAAGATATCGGTCCGGCTGAAGTATCTTGGCTTTGTCTGAGACAAACACGCAAACAAGCGAAGAAGGTGTGCGGCATCATCCCTGATCCGGCGCCTTCTACTCAAGTTCAGAGGTGCCCAGTTTATGCCGACAAAAAAGCAAGACGAACCGCTTGGCCTTCGGGAACGGAAGAAGCTCGACAAGCTTGACCGCATCATCCGCGCGGCAAGGGATGAATTCATCCAGAATGGCTATCAGCAGGCAACGATCAGAAAGATATCGAGCCGGGCCGGCGTCGCATTCGGCACCATCTTTCGATACGCCAGCGACAAGCGGGACCTGCTCTTCCTCATCTACAACGATGACCTGGAACGTATGTCGGAAAGCGCCTTCGAGGGCATCGATACCGAAGCGCCTCTGATTGATCAGCTTCTGACGGTCTTTCGTCCCTTTTATCAGTTCTTCTATGAACGTCCCGAGCTGGCAAGGGATGTCCTGCGGGAAATGAACTTCTATGAGCAAGGCTCCCAGGGCATTCGTTTCAGCACCAACATCCGGCGCATTGAAGACAAGATGGAGAAAATCGTCCTTCGATGCCGCGACAAGGGAATGATCAATACACAGGCCAGCACCCGGCGGATCGCGGTCCTGCTTTTCGGTCTCTACCGGACTGAAGTCCGCGCCTGGCTAAGCAGACCGAATGTCGACGTCGATCAGGGCCTGAGCAAACTCAGGCTCAATCTGGAAATTGTAATCAACGGACTTGACCCCCGCGACCCGGATCGCGGTCCCAGCCACGAAGACGGAGCAGGAGCGTGACGAAGCACGTGCCCGGCAGGCAGATCGAAGACTGCATCGGCATGCAGATGGTGATGGAAGACGTCATCACGGCGCCGCATGTCCAGAAAATGGCGGTAACGCTGAACAGCGAAAGCCCCATGCTGAAGGAAGGGGACCCGGTGCCGCCGGGCTGGCATCACATCTTCTTTCCCAGGCTGGCACTGACCCGGGATCTGGGCGCGGACGGCATGGTGCCGGAAGTCGATGGAGGCCCGGACGACCCGCTGCCGCTCCGCATGTTTGCCGGCAGCAAGGCGCGATACCACGAGAGCCTGCTGGTCGGAGACAAGATTACGCAGGAACGCACGCTGACTGCGGTTTCGCGCAAAGAAGGCCGCCATGGGAAGATGGTTTTCGCCACCTACGGCCACAAGATCTACGGGTCGCGCGGACTGTGTATCGAGGACGACTGGAACCTGGTGTTCCTCGAGGATGATCCTGATGGCCAGCGCCCGCCCCCTCCGCCGATTGCCGGGCCGCAGCA
>JBFHII010000171.1:0-6244 GCA_041596535.1 Breoghania sp.
CCAACCAGGCCAAGACGGCCATCGCGGCGGCCCTCGGGCTGGGGCTCGCCATGGTCGGGGTGGACACGCAGACCGGTGTCCCACGCTTCACGTTCGGCGAGGTCCACCTTTACGACGGCATCGACTTCCTGGTCGCGATCGTCGGCCTGTTTGCGCTGTCGGAGGTCTTCATCTTCCTCGAGCGCAGGCATGGATCCGCCGACGCGGAGGGGCGGAAAATCGAGATCGGGCGACTTGTGCCGTCGCTGTCCGTGCTGAAGCGCTGCGCACCGACAATGCTGCGTGCGAGCGGGCTCGGCTTCCTGGCAGGCGTCCTGCCGGGCGCGGGCGCATCGCTCGGATCCTTCATCTCCTACTCGATGGAAAAACGGCTGGTCGACAAGGAAAAGACGTTCGGCACGGGAGACCCGCGCGGCGTTGCGGCGCCCGAGGCGGGCAACAACGCGGCCGCCGGCGGGGCCCTGGTGCCGATGCTCGCGCTGGGCGTTCCGGGGTCCGGCACGACGGCCGTGCTGCTGGCCGTCCTCCTGGCGCTCAACATTACCCCCGGCCCGCTGCTCTTCACCCAGCAACCGGATGTGGTGTGGGGCCTGATCGCGGCACTGTTCATCGCGAACTTCATGCTGCTTGCCATGAACATCCCGATGATCGGGCTCTTCACCCGCGTCCTGCTGATCCCGCCCCGCATCCTCATGCCGATCGTCGCCATGGTCAGCTTCGTCGGCATCTACGGGATTTCCGGATCCTCCTTCGATCTTCTCGTCATGGTCGGCTTCGGCGTCATGGGCTGGGCATTGCGCAAACTCGACGTGCCCCTCGTCCCGGTCATTCTCGGCACGCTGCTCGGCAATGCGATGGAGAACAACCTCAGGCGCGCCATCACCATCGACAATGGCAACTGGTGGACACTGATCGACAGCCCGCTGGCGATCACCCTGTGGAGCCTGGCGCTCATCGGCTTCGTGCTGCCGATCCTGTTCGGCAAGGTCATGAAGATGCGCATGAAAATGAGCAAGGACGAGGAAGGTTCCGTCATGGACTGAGGCGGGAGCCACACAGCCGGCTATCGGGCACGGTTGTTGTCCGATAGCCGGCAACTGGCCCTCATTGCGCCACTGGCGGGCCTTTTCCCGACGCGAAGCGACCCGCGCAGGAATGCGCCTGTCACCGAGCCCCCGGCGCCGGCACGTCTCCGGTATCGTCGCGACGCACGACGGCAAGAACTCGATCGAATTGGCGCGATTTCGCCAATGTTCCATTCACGACATACCGCGATGACGCGATACCCCGGATAGGCACCGACCGCGATCCGCTGTTTAATGGCAGGTCAGGAGACAGGTCCATGCGCGCCGCCCTCGCCAACGCCCCCAGGCTTGTTCCCCGCAGCCGCGGCGGGCGAATGGCACTGTTCGTGTTCGGGCTCACCGCGCTCTGCACGGGCGTCGCGCAAGCCACCCATGAAATCCACATCATCACCCGCGATGGCGGCGACTTCGTTTCCAGCCACCGGCTGTACGAGAACGAGCACCCCCGCACCACCCGGGTGGACTATTGCGGCCGGAACTACTTTGTCCATCACTCCACGGTCGAGTGGACCGAGAAGGCCGCGAAACGGGGGTATTCAGTGGCGCTGGAGTATTCCGACGGAACGAGCTGGCAGCTGATCTGCCGCAACCTGCAGGACCAGGTGACGGGCGAGGATCTCATACACCAGAGCGACAAAAGCCAGTATCGCAAAGGCTCCAACGGCGGCGCATGGTTCGACACGATGATCGAGCGCCGGAAGAAGAAATTCATCGCGCCGGGCGCCTGGAGCCGACGCAGACTCGGCAACAACTGACCCATTCCCGGCACCATCGGGCCGAGGCGCCAGGCGTATCATTTCCACTGAAACGAAGAGGCTACGCTCAGGCGGCGCCGTATACCTCGTCCGCACGGGCCTCGAAGGCATCTGAGAACTTGCGGAAGGCGCGCTCGAACATGGCGCCCATCACCGAGCCCAGGGTGCGCGAGCGGAACTCATAGGTGATGAAGAACCCGACCTCGCAGGCGTTCTCGCTCAGGCTGGTGAACGACCAGCGATTTTCCATGTGGCGGAAGGGTCCGTCGAGATACTCGACGACGATCTCGTGCGCCTCGCGATTCAGTGTCACGCGGCTGGTGAAGCTTTCGCTGAACAGCTTGTAGGCGACCGTCATGTCGGCAACGAGCACCGTGGTGCCGTCATCCATCTCACGGCGGCCACGCACGGTGAGCGCCTTACACAGCGGCACGAACTGCGGATAGCGCTCCACGTCGGCCACGAGGTCGAACATGTCACCGGCGGAATGCTCTACGCGGTGATTGGTCTTGAAACTCGGCATATCGGTGCCCGGTTGTTACTCTTGCTATGCCACATCACGGGCCGCCTGCGAAAGCCGGGTGTCGTACGGACACCGCCTGCTTCGGTCAGGCGCGTCAGTGCGCGCCGTCACGCCGGGCGCGGGCCGCCTGAAGCTCCCGGAAGTCCTCGCCCGCATGATGGGAGGAGCGGGTCAGCGGGCTGGCGGAGACCTTCAGGAACCCCTTGGCATAGGCGATGGATTCATAGGCCTTGAAGGCTTCCGGCGTGATGAACTCGATCACCGGGTGATGCTTGCGCGTGGGCTGGAGATATTGCCCGATGGTGAGAAAATCAACATCCGCCGAGCGCAGGTCGTCCATCAGGGCCAGCACCTCGTTGCGCACCTCACCGAGGCCCACCATGATGCCGGACTTAGTGAAGATCGTCGGATCGATCTCCTTGACGCGCTGCAGCAGGCGGATCGAGTGGAAGTAGCGCGCGCCCGGCCGCACCTTGAGATACTTGGACGGCACCGTCTCCAGATTGTGGTTGAAGACATCCGGCTTGGCGGCGACGACGATGTCCAGCGCGCCGTCCTTGCGCAGGAAATCCGGGGTCAGCACCTCGACCGTGGTGTTGGGCGAGCGCTCGCGGATCGCACGGATCACGTCGGCGAAATGGTTGGCCCCGCCGTCATCGAGATCGTCGCGGTCGACGGAGGTGATCACCACGTGTTCCAGCCCCATGGCGGCGACGGCCTCGCCGATGCCCTTCGGCTCGTTGACGTCGATCGGCCCGGGCATGCCGGTGCGCACGTTGCAGAAGGCGCAGGCACGCGTGCAGGTATCGCCCAGGATCATGAAGCTCGCGTGCTTCTTCGACCAGCACTCGCCGATGTTCGGGCAGCCGGCTTCCTCGCAGACGGTGACGAGATTGTTGTCGCGGACCACCTTCTGGGTTTCGCGATAGACCGGTGAGCCGGGCGCCCGCACGCGAATCCACGCAGGCTTGCGCAGCATCGGCGTTTCCGGGTTCTTCTGCTTTTCCGGATGCCGCGGACGCGACGGTGTGACTGTATCGAGCACTGTGACCATGAGGATCATTTCTCGCGTTTGGGCGGGCGCGTCAAGATGGTGAGACCTGCAGCCCCCATCAGGACGGCCAAAGCACCCGAAAATCGGTTATTTTCTGATCGCCCGCCAGACGACCAGCAGCAGGATGGCGCCGACGGTGGATACGATGAGCTGATCGATGAAGCCGCCGGTGACGTTCAGGCGCAGGATTTCGGCCAGCTTGCCGCCGACCAGCGCGCCGATCAGTCCGACGACCAGGCTGGAAAGGATCGAACCGCGGCGGCCCAGCACCGCGTAGGCGATGGCGCCGGCGAGCAGCCCGACGATGATCCACAACAGAATTCCCATATCCTGCCCTTTCTACGACCCAAGCCCCCTGCGCGACGCGTCCACTCAGCTGTGGATCGCCCGGCCGTAGGCGTCCAGCACGCTCTCGTGCATCATTTCCGACAATGTGGGGTGCGGGAAGACGGTGTGCATCAGCTCTTCTTCCGTCGTCTCGAGATTCATGGCCACCACGTAGCCCTGAATCAGTTCGGTGACTTCCGCGCCCACCATGTGCGCGCCGAGCAGCTGACCGGTCTTGGCGTCGAAAATCGTCTTCACCATTCCCTCGGGTTCGCCCAGCGCGATCGCCTTGCCGTTGCCGGCAAACGGGAAGCGGCCGACCTTCACGTCATAGCCGGCTTCCTTCGCCTTGGGCTCCGTGAGGCCGACAGAGGCCACCTGCGGATGGCAGTAGGTGCAGCCGGGGATCTTCTTCTTGTCCATCGGATGCACGTCCAGACCCTTGATCTTCTCGACGCAGATGACACCCTCGTGCTCGGCCTTGTGCGCCAGCATCGGCGGGCCCGCGACGTCGCCGATGGCGTAGATGCCGGGCACATTGGTGCGGCCGAAGCCGTCGATGACGATGCAGCCGCGATCGGTTTTCACGCCAAGTTTCTCAAGCCCCAGCCCCTCGACATTGCCGACCACGCCGACGGCCGAGATCATCTTCTCCGCGGTGATCTGCTGGCTCTTGCCGTCGCCGGTCTCCACCGTCGCCGAGACCGTGCCCGAGCCCTTCTTGACGCCGGCGACCTTCGCACCGGTGAGAATCTTGATGCCCTGCTTCTCGAACCGCTTGCGCGCATGCGCGGCGATCTCGGGATCCTCCACCGGCATGATCTGGTCGAGCAGCTCGATCACCGTCACCTCCGCGCCCATGGTGCGGTAGAACGACGCGAACTCGATGCCGATGGCGCCCGACCCCATGACGATCAGGGATTTGGGGATCGCCGGCGGCTTCATCGCCTCGAAATACGTCCAGATCGCATCCTGGTCCGGCTCGATGCCGGGGATGACGCGCGGACGCGCGCCGGTGGCGATGATCACGTTCTTGGCCTTGTAGGTGCCCTCGCCCAGCGTACCCTTGGGCGCCGGGTGCTGCGGCTCGACGGCCGCCTTCTTCGGCTTGGTGACCGTGACCTCTCCTGCCTTGGCGATCGTCGCCTCGCCCCAGATGACATCGACCTTGTTCTTCTTCAGCAGGAAGCCGACGCCGCCGTTGAGCTGGCCGGAGACGCCGCGCGAGCGCTTGACGATGGCGGAGGCATCGAAGCCGACCTTTTCCGCCGACAGGCCGTAGTCGCCGGCGTGGGTCATGTAGTGGTAGATCTCGGCGGAACGCAGCAGCGCCTTCGTCGGGATGCAGCCCCAGTTGAGGCAGATGCCGCCGAGATGCTCGCGTTCCACGACGGCGGCCTTCAGCCCGAGTTGCGCCGCACGAATGGCCGCGACATACCCGCCCGGGCCGCCACCGATAACGATGACGTCATAGTTCGTATCGGCCATGGTCCAATCCCTTTTCATTCGCTATCGATGGGTCGGCGTTCACGCGCCCACGTCTGTTTTTCCCTGCCGCGCCGTTAGCGCGGCCACATTCAAAATTCAGAGCGGATTTCCGCCAGCACCGGTCTGTCGATGCATTCCCAGTCCAAACCGTTGAGCCTCGCCCTGCTGACCCTGTCGTGCATGGCGGTGCTGTCGTTGTGGTTCGCCGCCTCCGCTGTGACGCCGACGCTGGTCGCGGCCCACGGACTCAGCCCGGCGCGCGCGGCCCTGCTCACCACGGTGGTGCAGATCGGCTTCGTCGCCGGCAGCCTGACGAGCGCCATTCTCGGCCTCGCAGACCGGGTGCCGCCGCGAAAACTCTATTGCCTGTGCGCGCTCGCCGGCGCCGCGGCCAATGCGGCCTTCGTCACGGTCGAGCCGGGCTCGGCCATATCCATCGGCTTGCGGTTCGCGACCGGCGCGATCATGGCCGGGGTTTATCCCGTCGCCATGAAACTGGCGGTGACTTGGGCGAAACGCGACGCAGGCCTGCTGGTCGGCGCGCTCGTGGGCGCGATCACCATCGGCTCCGCACTGCCGCATCTGTTCGCCTTCGCCGGCGACCTGAACTGGCGCGCCGTGATGCTGGCCGCGTCCGCCTCGGCCAGCCTCGGTGCGATTCTGGTTCTCGGCGTCGGTATCGGGCCGGGCTTCCAGAAGGCCGCCACCTTCAATGCGCGCGTGGCGCTCAATGCGGTGACGGAAAAGCCCTTGCGGCTGGCCAATTTCGGCTATTTCGGCCACATGTGGGAGCTCTACGCCGTGTGGGCGTGGCTCGGCGCCTATATGGCCGCGAGCTTTGCCGAAAGCGGCCTGGAGAACGCGGTGCCACAGGCCCGGCTCGCGACCTTCGCGGCGCTCGGCATCGGCGCGCTGGGCGCGCTCGGAGGCGGCTATTTCGCCGACCGGATCGGCCGCACGGCGCTGACCATCGTGGCCATGACCGTCAGCGGGCTGTGCTGCCTGGCGGCCG
>JBFHII010000172.1:0-6243 GCA_041596535.1 Breoghania sp.
CCCGGAGCCGGCGCCAATGTCGCCTCGTTCCTCGCCTATGACGTCGGCCGCCGCCGGGCCAAGCCGGAGGAGCGCAAGAAATGGGGCAAGGGCAGCTACGAGGCCATCGTCAGCGCGGAGGTCGCCAACAACGCCAACATCGGCGGCTCGATGCTGCCCATGCTGGCCCTGGGAATTCCTGGCAACGCCGCGGCCGCCGCCCTGCTGGCGGCGCTGACGCTCAAGAACGTCGTCGTCGGCCCGACCATCGAGATCGACCAGCCGGGGCTGGTCTACTTCATCTACGCGGCGCTGATCGTCGCCAACCTGCTGATGTATGGCGCGGCCATCGCCCTGATCAAGCCCTGCGTCAAGCTGTTCAGCCTGCCCCGCGGCCTGCTGTTTCCGCTCATCATCCCGATCTGCGTCATCGGCGCCTACGCCGTCCGTCTCAGCATGTTCGACGTCTGGGTCATGTTCGCGTCGGGCCTGGCGGGCTACGTGCTGCACGCCTTCCGGTTCCCCACCGCCCCCGTGGTGCTCGGGGTGATCCTGGCGCCGCTTGCCGATGAGAACTTTCGCCGCGCGCTCCTCGTCTTCGAGGACAAGTCGCTCGGCTACGTGCTGTCGCAATACGTCGGCACGGCGCTGCTCATCGCCATCGTGTTCATTTTTCTCGAAGGCGCGGTGCGCGTCCTTCGCAATACCCGGAAGCGTAGGGAGATTTGAGTTTGCGCCACACCAGGAAGGAAATCGGACTTGCGATCGTCGGCTGCGGCACGATCGGCCGGATCAGGGCAAAGATGGCCCGCGACTATCCCGGCGTCGGCTGGATCGGCCTGTGCGACATCAAGTCGGACATCGGCCAGCGGCTGGCCGACGACGTCGAGGCGGATTTTTTCACGACCGACTTTCGCGAGTTGCTGGCGCGCCCGGAGGTGACCGCCACGATCATCGCGACCGACGAGAACTTTCATTTCGATCCGACCATGCTGGCGATTGCCCAGGGACATGACCTGTTCATCGAGAAGCCGCTTGCGACCGACGCGCGCCAGTCGGCCGAAATCTTCGACAGCATCCAGGCCAACGGCATCGATGCGGTGATCGGCTACACCAACCGCTTCCGCCGCCGGTTCCTCGCCATCAAGGAACGGCTGATCACCGGGCAGATCGGCGACGTTCATTCCGTCGTCACCCGCGCCTTCATGAACCGCATGGTGCCGATCGCCACGGTGCAGCGGACGCAGGAGCGCGCCACGCTCACCCCGATGGTGGTGTCGGGCACGCACAGCCTCGACATGTCGCTGTGGCTGATGGAAGGCAAGACGCCGGTCAGCGTCTACGCCCGCTCGACCGACAAGGTACTCGGCGAATGGGGCACCAAGGATTCGACCTTCGGCATCTTCACCATGGATGACGGCTCGATCTTCTCGATGAACATCTCGTGGTCGCTGCCGGAAGTCTGGCCCGGCGCGGTCTACGGCATCGAGATCGGCATCGTCGGCTCGCAAGGCGTCATCGATGTCGAGGACACGCACCGTGATCTGGTCATGGCCACCAATGTCGCGCAGGGCGCAGGCTACGCGCCCGAGGGCTACACCGCGCCGCCGCGCCACGTCGAGTTCCTGACCAGCTACCCGCCGGGTGACCTGCACGCCGGCCAGCTCTGGGGACCGATGCGCGAGGAAACCAACTCCTGGCTCCAGCGTATCTACACCGGACAGAAGACGCCGCATGCGACGGCCGCCGATGGTCATCGCAACCTGCTGCTGACCATGGCGATGGACCTGTCGGCGAAGCGCGGCGTCGCGGTCGACCTGCCGGTCTCGCCGGGCGAGTTGATGGACGCGCTGACCTGATCCCACCCACCGCAAGGCTCAGGTGAGCCGAAACACGGACGGAGGCAACATGCAACCGATCGAGATCCGCTTCGGCGGCTACCAGGGGCCCGCCTCCGTCCACACGCGGGCCGGCCACGTGTTCGGCAAGGAACTGGACATGGCGCTCGGCGGCGCCGTCCGTTTCGAGTTCGAATCCAACATCGTCGATCGTGGCCGCAAGGCCGCCGACCTGTTCACCATGGTCGAAAGCGGCGAGCTGACCGGCTGCTATTTTTCCTCAAGCTACCTCGCCGAACGGGTTCCAGAACTCGGTATCTTCGACCAGCACTTCCTGCTGCCCGACCGCGCCACGGCCCGCCGCCTTCTCCAGGGCCCGCTCGGCGAGCGCCTGCGCGATCTCGTCGCCCGGAAGACGGGCTACATCGTGCTCGATTTCTGGGACAACGGCGTCCGCCACATCTCCAACGGCCGCCGCCGCCTGCGCACCCCGGAAGACTGCCAGGGCCTGAAGCTGCGCACCCTGGACAACGAGGCCCACCGCCGCGCCTTTCGGGCGCTGGGGTTCCAGCCCATGACGATCGATGTCCGCGACCTGCCGGCGGCGGTCGCCGACGGCACGGTGGACGCCCAGGAGAACCCGCTGACCAACACCTATCATTTCGGCCTGCACGCGACGCACCGGCACATCACACTGACCCAGCACCTCATGGGCGTCGCGCTGGTGCTGTTCAACAAGCAGCAGGTCAACGCCTGGCCGGCGGACTTCCGGGCACATGTCCAACGCGCGCTTCACGTCGCGACGGTCGCGCAGCATTACTATGCCGAGGATGACGACGAGATCTGCGCCGAAAAGCTGACGAACGAGGGCGCGGAAATCACCGCGTTGACGGAGGCCGAACGCGCGGCCTTCGTGCAGGCCTGCCAGGGCGAACTCGACGGCGCCCGCGCCCGTTTCGACCCGGAACTGCTCGCCCTGTTCGACGCCGGCGTGCGCTGACGTCCGCCTGCATTCGGCGATCCGGTGCGATGCGGATCAATGAATTTTCCGCATAACTCGACACATTATTCGCATTTTCATGCCGCCCGGCCGTCCGGCTAGTCTTTCCCCAAAATTGCCAATGGGGAAACAGGGAGAGCGGACATGGACCGGATCAACGTCGGCGTGATTGGAACCGGATGGTGCGGCGGCATTCGCGCGGAGGCCTGCTTCGCCAATCCGCTCGTGGACGAACTCCACATCGCCGAGGTCAACGAGGAGCGGCTTCGCGAAATCAGCGCCCGGACCCATCCCGTCACGGCGACCACAGACTACGAGAAGCTGATCGCCAACCCGGACATCAAGACGATCATCATTTCGGCGACGCCGGAAACCACGCACTATCCGATGGCCAGGGCGGCGCTGGAATCCGGCAAGGACGTGTTCCTCGAGAAACCGATCGCCATCACCCTGGCAGAGGCCGACGACCTGGTGGCGCTGGCGCGCAGCAACGGCGTGAAATTCACCATCGGCTACTCGCAGCGCTTCAATCCCAAATACGCCTACATCAAGCGCTGCCTGGAGGATGGAACCCTCGGGGAACCCGTCAGTGCGCTTGTCAGCCGCCACATCACCCGCAGCCTCGGCTCCAAGATTTCCGGCCGCGTGAAACTGTCGCCCGCCGCGATGGAAGCCACCCACGATCTCGACTTCGTCCTGTGGTGCCTCGAACCGGCCCGGCCGGTCCGCGTCTATGCGCAGACCGTCTACAAGTACATGAAGGAAAAGAACGGCGCGCCGGATTGCACCTGGATCATCGTCACCATGGACAATGGCGTGGCCTTCACCATCGGCGCGGGCTGGATCCTGCCGCTCGGCTATCCGAACTACTCGGCGACGACGCTGGAAATGGTCGGCACCAAGGGCGCCCTGATGATCGACGACACCCACCGCGATGTCGTCCTGAACACCGAGGCCAACGGCATCCAGTTCCCGATGTCGTCGATGCCGGGCGAACAGGTCAATCATGTCTTTGCCGGCCCGATGGCGAGCGAGACCCACCATTTCATCGAGGCCTCGGCGCTGGACAAGCCGGTGCTGGTCACCCCCGAGCAGGCGCGCCGGGTGATGGAGGTCTACATCGCCGCCGACCTTTCCGCGGAACGCAACGAGCCGGTCACGCTGCCGCTCAACGATGCGGACCTGTCATCGCTCGCGGTCTGAAACGGCGGCGTCGCGGAAAGCGCATCCGGCGTCCGGGCGCTCCGGGTCGGGAAAGCACGACCGCATCTTCTCGACGAAACTTTCGACGATCTGCCGCCGGTAAAGACGCTCGGGGAAGATCAGCCCGTAGTCGATGTCGACGACCGGCGTGAACGGGCGCGTCTCGACCCGGCCGGCGAAATGCGCGGCGACGAACGGGTGCGTCAGGGCAACGCCGATGCCCAGCTCGACGAGATTTCCCATCATGATCGTCGACTGCGCCTCGGCAACCACGTGACGCTCGATCTTGAGCCGCGAAAACAGCTCTTCGGTCCGGTACCGCAGCACGGTATCGGCCGACAGCGTCACCACGTTCTCGCCTCTGAGATCCTCGGCACGGATGGACGCCTTCTCGCTCAGCCTATGCCCTTTCGGCATGATCAGAACCGCCTGCACCCGGCACAGCGGTTCCACCACAAGCCCGCGTTGCGCCAGCGGCAGCGTTGCCAGTCCGACGTCGTAGCGCCGGTCGAGCACCGCCGCCTGCAGGTCCGAACGGCTGATCAGATGGACGATCATCTTCAGCCGCGGATACTCGCGATGCAGCATCTCCAGCGGCTTGGGCAACATGCAGGTGCCGATCGCCGGCATCGCCGCCACCCGCAGCGAACCGGCGCCGCGCTGCCGAATATTGTCAGCGGTTTCGCGGATCTGGTCGATTTCGGCGAGGATCTTCTCGGTCGCGACGAGGAACTCCTGTCCCTCCGGCGTGATCGTCAGCCGGCCGCGCCGCCGGTCGAAGATCGCAAATCCCAGTGAATCCTCCAATTGGCCGATCAACCGGCTGACCGCCGACTGCGTGACCCCCATGACCGTGGCCGCCTGCGACGTCGTTCCGGTCGCGACAACGGCGCGCACGGCCTCCAACTGACGAATTTTCATTCCACCCCTCGGGAAGCTGCCCGTTTTGATTTACGGATCTCATTCCATTTTTGCATAATCTCAAACCATTATTGCATTTTATATGTCGCATTCGGCTCTCTAGTCTTGAAGACAATTAGGGAGGATAGGCAGCCGGCATGGTGAATCGCGTGGAAGCGGCGCTGACGGGTGCGCTGTTTGTACTTGCGATATCCTTTATCGTGTTCATGGATGATCTGGTCGCCAAGCCGAAGATGCTGTTCGGCCGCTCGCTGTCGGCGATGGAGCCGAGCATGTTTCCGTTGATGGCCATGGTCTTGATGGCCATCCTCAGCGGAATTTACCTCTGGACGCTGCTGCGCGGCTCCGACGAGGATCCGGTCCGCACGCAGACAAGCCTCCACAATGCGATCCGCCTCGCCATCTTCTTTTCAATTCTTGTGATCTACGCGCTGATCTTCGAGCCGTTCGGCTTCCTGGCGTCCACCTTCATCGTCATGGCGATGATCTCGATCCTGGCCGGCAACCGGAGCATCTGGCAGATCACCGCGCTCTCGCTGCTCGGCCCGATGACCATCTACATTGCCGCGACACGGCTGCTGAAGGTCTCCTTGCCGGAGCTGAGTGCCGTGGAATTCGCCTATGCCGCGGTTCTTGGCCGCTGACCGGCCCGGGACGCTGACGATGCCCGAAAAACACACGGAAACAGCCGATTATGCTTGAGCAGTTCGCCGACGGCTTCTTGATGGCGCTGCGCGTCGACACATTCGCGATGATGGGAGCCGGCCTGTTCCTGGGCATGCTGGTCGGCTCCCTGCCCGGCTTCACGACGCTGATGGCCATGGCCATCCTGTTGCCGGTGTCGTTCTTTTTCGACCCCATCGTCGGCATCCCGTTCCTGCTCGGCATCTACAAGGGCGGCATTTTCGGCGGCAGCGTGCCGGCGATTCTGGTCTCGATGCCGGGAACAGGCGCCGCGATCGCCACCACGCTGGACGGCTACGAACTCACCAAGCAGGGCAAGTCGCGCAAGGCCCTCGACATGGCGCTTTTCGCCTCCGTCTTCGGCGACTTCAGCAGCGATCTCTTCACCCTGCTGATGATCTTCCCGATCGCGATGCTGGTCATGCAGTTCGGGCCGCCGGAGATCGCCGCGATCCTCTTCCTGAGCCTGGTGGTCGTGGCCGCAACGTCCAGCGCCAATCCCATCAAGGGACTGATCATGATGACCTTCGGGCTGTGGCTGGCCTTCGTCGGCACGGACCCGCTCGGCGGCGTCGAGCGGTTCACCTTCGGCCTGTTCGAGCTCAAGTCCGGCATCCC
>JBFHII010000173.1:0-6209 GCA_041596535.1 Breoghania sp.
CCGGACCCGACCACCAGGATGTTCCGGTCGGCAAGCGACGACACCGCCTCTCCCATGCGCAGGTGATGCGCGGGGGTCAGACCGGGTTGCACGGCGACCTGCACCACGGGAATGTCCGCCTCGGGATAGAGCAGCGACAGCGGCACCCACGCCCCGTGATCGTAGCCACGCTCGGCAACCAGATCCGGCGTCAGTCCCGCGTCTCCAAGCAGCTTGGCCACCTGCTCGGCGACCGCCGGCTCACCCGGAGCCCGGTATTCCTGCTGATAGAGTTCCGGCGGAAAGCCGTGCATGTCGTAGATCATGCCCGGCGCAGGATCCGTGACGACCGCCGGACGCTCGGTCTCGAATTGCGCGGAGGCGATGACGATGGCGTCGGGACGGCCAAGCTTGGCGCCGTAGTCGGCGAGGAACGCACGTGCTGCGGTGTTCTGCAGCAGCAGCATGGGGGAGCCGTGCGAGATGAAAAGCGGCGGCAAGCGCGACATGGCGAACGCTCCTGATGGTTGAAAATCTTCCACCCGGAATCCCATGCCGCCCGCCCGCCGGTCAATCGCCATGCATTGAACGCACTGTTGAGACGGAGAGAACAGCGGTGCGGAGCGGCTGCACAAATAAGAACGGCGCCACACGGGCGCCGTCCAAAATGCAGTCTGAAGCCAAGGCCTACGATACGGCGGCGACCTGCTCCCGGCCGTCGCGTTCCTTCTTGAGGTTTTCGGCCACCAGGAATGCCAGCTCCAGCGCCTGGTCCGCGTTCAGCCGCGGATCGCAATGGGTGTGGTAACGGTCCGACAGGTCGTCGTCGGAAATCGCCCGCGCACCGCCGGTGCATTCGGTCACGTTCTTGCCGGTCATCTCCACATGGATGCCGCCGGCGTGGGTGCCTTCCGCGCGATGCACGGAGAAGAAGGCTTCCACCTCGCTCATGATGCGATCGAACGGACGGGTCTTGAAGCCCGAGGTGGCCTTGACGGTATTGCCGTGCATCGGATCGCACGACCACACCACCTTGCGGCCCTCGCGTTCCACCGCGCGCACCAGCGCCGGCAGGTGATCATAGACCTTGTCCGCGCCGAAGCGGGCGATGAGCGTCATCCGGCCGGCTTCGTTGTCCGGGTTGAGAATGTCCAGCGCGCGCAGCAGTTCGTCGGGCTCGATCGACGGTCCGCACTTCATGCCGATCGGATTCTTGATGCCGCGGAAGTATTCCAGGTGCGCATGGTCGAGCTGGCGCGTCCGGTCACCGATCCACAGCATGTGGCCGGAGGTCGCATACCAATCACCGGAGGTTGAATCGACACGCGTCATCGCTTCCTCGTAGCCAAGCAGCAGCGCTTCGTGGCTGGTGAAGAAATCAGTCGAGCGCAACTGCGGCGCGGTATCGGGATCGATGCCGCAAGCGCGCATGAAGTTGAGCGACTCGGAAATGCGATCGGCCAGCTCCTGATAGCGATGCGCCTGCGGGCTGTCCTTGACGAAACCCAGCATCCAGCGATGCACATGGTCGAGATTGGCGAAACCGCCCTGCGCGAAGGCGCGCAGAAGGTTCAACGTAGCGGCCGACTGGCGATAGGCCATCTCGAGGCGCGCGGGATCCGGCTCGCGGCCGGCTTCGGTGAAATCGATGTCGTTGACGATGTCGCCGCGGTAGCTCGGCAGTTCCACATCGCCCTGCTTCTCGATCGCCGACGAACGCGGCTTGGCGAACTGTCCCGCGATGCGGCCGACCTTCACCACCGGCGATGCCGCCGCATAGGTCAGCACCACGGCCATCTGCAGGAAGACGCGGAAGAAATCGCGGATATTGTCGGCATCGTGCTCGGCGAAGCTCTCGGCGCAATCGCCGCCCTGGAGCAGAAACGCCTTGCCGTTGGCAACGTCGGCCAGCTGCTTCTTCAGCTTGCGGGCCTCGCCTGCAAAAACCAGCGGCGGATAGCTCGCAAGCCGAGCCTCCATGGCCTCGAGCGCTACCTGATCCCGATATTCGGGCACCTGCAGAACCGGCTTCGAGCGCCAGGTTTTCGGTGTCCATTTCTCCGCCATGATCGTCTCCCTGGTACGCAACCAATGTGCCTTGCCCGGCACCTCGTTCCGCCTTGTCTTAAAGTGTCGCGGCTGCGGGCGGTTCCTTGCCCGCAAACGGCGACCGGCCCGAACAACGACAACACCCCGGGTATCCGGGTGCCCCTGCAGTCGGGACGCAGGACGCCGAACTGCCCGCACGGGCGCGGTTATACACGCCGCAACCGCACAACGCCACCGGTTTGCCCGATGGATTTGCAGATCCGATTCTAGCCGACATTCTCTGCGATGGCAGAAAAACCGGCGCGCGCCGGTGCCGGCCTGGAACTGCCGCGTGACCATGCGCGCAGCCCGATGGCGCGGCGGATACAAAACCGCCCTGGCGCAAACCTGCCGGTCGGGCGTATCCTGCTGCCGGAACTGGCCGGATCGTTCGTGACGGAGACGCCACTCACCCAGCGGCAGGAAACGCTTGACCAGCCTCCGCGGAACAGCTGATGCTGGAGAAATGGACGCGCCCTCCTTCACGCTCGGCATTGAAGAGGAATACCTGCTGGTTGATCGCGAGACCCGCGATCTCGCGGACGATCCGCCACAGGCGCTGTTCGATGCCTGCAAGGAGGCGCTGTCCGAGCGGGTGTCGACCGAGTTCATGCGCTGCCAGATCGAGATCGGCACGCCAGTGTGCGACACGCCCGCCCAGGCGCGCGATGAACTGGCGCTGCTGCGCCGGACGATTTCCGAGAAGGCCGGCGCGCACGGGCTTGCGCCGATCGCTGCCTCCACCCACCCGTTTGCCGACTGGACGCGGCAGGCACACACCGACATGGCGCGCTACAACGACATTGCCCGCGACATGCAAGTGGTGGCCAAGCGGCTGCTGATCTGCGGCATGCACGTGCATGTGGCGGTCGAGGACGAGGCGCTGCGCATCGACCTGTTCAACCAGCTCACCTATTTTCTGCCGCATCTGCTGGCGCTTTCCACCTCATCGCCGTTCTGGCGCGGCCAGCCCTCGGGGCTGAAATCCTACCGGCTGGCGGTGTTCAACGAACTGCCGCGCACCGGCCTGCCCGAAGTCTTCGAGAGCCCCGGCGAATACCGCCGCACCATCGACACGCTGGTCTCCGCCGGCCAGATCGAGGATGCCACCAAGGTGTGGTGGGACCTGCGCCCCTCGGACCGCTTCCCGACACTGGAAATGCGGATTACCGACGTCTGCACCACGCTCGACGACGCAATCGCGATTGCCGCGCTCTTCCGTTGCCTGTGCCGCATGCTCTATCGCCTGCGCAACGGCAACCAGCGCTGGCGGCAGTATTCGCGCTTCCTGATTGCCGAAAACCGCTGGCAGGCGCAGCGCCACGGCACGCAGGGCGGGCTGATCGATTTCGGACGCGGCGCCATGGTGCCGTTCGAGGAACTGATGGAGGAACTGCTGGAGCTGATCGGCGAGGACGCGGACTTCTTCAACTGCCGCGCGGCGGTCGAACACGCCCGCGCCATGATCTCGCACGGCACCTCCGCCGACCGGCAACTGGCGGTCTACAACCAGGCGCTGGAAAGCGGCCAGGGCACCCCGGAAGCCCTGCGCGCCGTCGTCGACCACCTGATCGCCGAGACCATGGCGGGGTGCGCATAGAGCGCCCGAGCCGACACGCAGCGTCAACTTTCGATACGCGTTCTCGTCCCCGCCAGCGCATCGTCGATCAACGCGCGCAGGTCCTTGCCGAGCGGCACGGCGCGGGGATAGCGCGGGGCGGCTCGATCGTCGAGAATCGGCACGTGCCAGCCGTGCGTGGTCTCGACGAAATGACGCACCCCGGCCTCGCCCCAGTGCCGATAGAACCCCGCCAGCACGCAATCCACGTAGCTCAGCAGGATCGGGTGATCCGCATCGCCCCAGCGGTAGTGCTCATGCTTGGCGCGATAGACGAAACCGCGCACCATCGGCTTGGGGACAGCATGCGCTGGCGCATCCGGATCGGTAAGAAACGTGCCGTCTTCCAGGTCGAGGCGGTCGTAGCGCCATTCGCGCTGATCGAGCGCCGCAAGGCCCGAAATGTGCTCGCGCACCATCAGCCCGCGGATGTCCGTGCCCGGATCGGGCCGCACCGTCAGGCTGCACACGCCGCCGCGCGGCGTGGGTCCCGCGATGCGCCATTCGCGCACCCAGCCGCGCAGCGTACCGCGTACGGCAACGCTGTCGGGCGCCCGCGTGTCGCAATTGACCAGCGAGCCGTAGCCGAAATAGGAAATCTGGTCGGTCATCAGCTTTGGTCCGGCCTCGCGCATTTCGGTTCACATCCGGCATCGCGCGCGCCGCAAGCATTTGCCGG
Source organism: Breoghania sp. (assembly GCA_041596535.1). Taxonomy (GTDB): domain Bacteria; phylum Pseudomonadota; class Alphaproteobacteria; order Rhizobiales; family Stappiaceae; genus Breoghania. Next base: position 4,365 of record JBFHII010000173.1, read on the forward strand.
CGCGCCAAAGCCCTTTACCCTCGGCCAGATTAGCGACGCTTGCGGAGATTCTCAAAGCCCATGCTCGATATCGCCACCCTGCGCGCCGACACTCCCGGCTGCGACACTGTCCTGCATTTCAACAACGCGGGCTCGGCGTTGCCGACCCGCCAGGTGCTGGACGCGGTGAAGACGCATCTTGACCGCGAGGCGATGACCGGCGGATACGAGGCGGCGGCCGCGGCAGCCGATGCGATCGACGACGTCTATCCGGCCATTGCCGAACTGATCGGCGCCGAGCGCTCGGAAATCGCGTTCATCGAGAACGCCACCCGGGCCTGGGACATGGCGTTCTACGCCATCCCCTTCACGCCGGGTGACCGGGTGATCACCGCGCGGGCCGAGTATGTTTCGAACTTCGTGGCGCTGTTGCAGATGAGGCAGCGCGCCGGCATCGAGATCGACGTGATCGACAATGACGCCGACGGCCAGGTGGATCTGGCGGCCCTCGAGGCGGCGATCACGCCGAAGACGAAACTTATCGCGTTGACCCACGTGCCGACCCAGGGCGGGCTCGTCAATCCGGCGGCCGCGGTCGGCGCCATCGCCCGCCGGCACGGGGTGCTCTATCTGCTCGACGCCTGCCAGTCCGTGGGACAGCTGACACTCGACGTGAAGACCATCGGTTGCCACATGCTCTCGGGCACCGGGCGCAAGTATCTGCGCGGGCCGCGGGGAACGGGATTCCTATACGTTTCCAATGAGATCGTCGAGGATCTGGATCCGCCCTTCGTGGATCTGGAGGCAACAGAATGGCTCGATGCCGACACCTACCGGTTGAAGCCCGGCGCCAAGCGGTTCGAGAACTGGGAGCGGTATGTCGCGGGGCAGATCGGTCTCGGAGTCGCGGTGCGCTACGCGCTGGCGCTCGGCGCCGATGCGATCGAGGCGCGGATCCGCCATCTCGGCGAGACCCTGCGCACGGAACTATCCGCCATCCCCGGCGTCACCGTGCACGATCTCGGGCGCGACCGCTGCGGCATCGTCACCTTCCTGAAGGATGGAGAAACGCCACTGGCCGTCCGCCAGCGGCTGGGAAAGCACGGTATCAACGTCACGCACACCCAGGCGCGCTCATCGCAGCTCGACCTGCCGGCGCGCGGCTTCGACGCGCTGGTCCGCGCCTCGGTGCACGTCTACAACACCGAGGACGAGATCGAGCGCTTCTGTCGCGCGGTCAGGGACGCATAGCCGCCGCTACTCCGCGGCCTCGCGGCGCACGCGCTCGCTGGGCTCACGCATGGTGACGAGCTCCTCGGCGGCGGTCGGATGCACCGCCATGGTGGCGTCGAAATCGGCCTTGGTGGCCCCCATCTTCAGCGCGATGCCGAGCACCTGCGCCAGCTCGCCCGAATCCGGCCCCATCACGTGCACGCCCAGCACACGGTCCGTGTCCGCATCGACGATCAGCTTCATCAGCATCTTCTCGTCGCGGCCCGACAGCGTGTGCTTCATCGGTCGGAACGAAGCCCGGTAGATGTCGAGCGCGGAATGCCGCGCGCGCGCTTCCGCTTCCGTCAGGCCGACGGTGCCGATTTCCGGCTGCGAGAACACGGCGGCGGGAACCATGGAGTGATCCACCGACACGGGCTTGCCGCCAAATTCGGTGTCGGCGAAGGCATGGCCCTCACGGATCGCCACTGGCGTCAGGTTGACGCGGTTGGTCACGTCACCCACGGCAAAGATCGACGGCACATTGGTGCAGGAGCGCTCGTCGACGCGAATGGCCCCGGCCGCGTCCAGCTTGACGCCCGCCTCTTCCAACCCCAGGCCGCGGGTCGCGGGACTGCGGCCAATGGCCATCAG
>JBFHII010000174.1:0-6203 GCA_041596535.1 Breoghania sp.
AACCTGTTCAAGGCGGACCAGTCGATGTCCGACGACGAGGTGACGCTGGACAGGGTGCTGGACGATCTCGTCATCTGGGGCACCCCCGACAAGGTGGCCGACGAGGTCCTGGCCTTCCGCGAGCAGACCGGCGATTTCGGCACCCTGCTCTATGCCGGCAAGGACTGGGCCGACCGTGATCTGGCGCGCCGGTCCATGGTGCTGCTGGCCGAACAGGTGCTGCCCCGGATCAACAGCGCCTCGGGCGAACTGGCTGCGGAATAGGACGCGCAACATGCAGAAAGTGGATCGCGGCGGGTTTGCGCTCGCCACCTCCGTCACCGGCCAGCCGGAAGGCGCGCCGTGGATCATCCTGTCCAACTCGCTTGGCGCCTCCATGGAAATGTGGATGCCGCAACTGGAACTGCTGGGCCGGCACTACCGGGTGCTGGCCTACGACACCCGCGGTCACGGCCGTTCCGACGCGCCGCAGGGTCCCTACACGTTTGATGAACTGGTGGGCGACGTCATCGCGCTGATGGATCATTTCAGCATCGACAGGGCCGATTTCATGGGCCTGTCGCTCGGCGGCATGACCGGGCTGGGGCTCGCCATCCACCACCCCGACCGCATCGGCCGACTGGTCTGCTGCGATGCGCGCGCCGACGCGTCGGTGGGCTTCGTGAAAAGCTGGGACGACCGCATCGCGGCGATCGAGGCGGGCGGCCTCGCATCGATCATGTCCGGCACCATGGAACGCTGGTTCTCGCAGAAATTCCGCGACACCCGGCAGGAACAGATGGCCGCCATGCACGCGATGTTCCTGGAAACCTCGGCCACCGGCTACATCGGCTGCGCCGGCGCGCTGAAGTTCCTCGACTATCACAAGGACCTCGGCCGCATCACCTGCCCGACGCTCTACGTGGTCGGCGACGAGGATTTTGGCGCACCTCCGGCGGTGATGAAGGACATGGCAGACCGCACACCGGGCGCGGTGCTGGCGGAAATCGCGGGCGCCGCGCATATCGCCAACGTCGACGAGCCGCAAAGCTTCAACGCCGCCATCTCCGCATTTCTCGAACTGAAATAGACGGCCTTCGCACGGGAGACCCGCAAGGTCTCCCGTGCCGCGTCCTCCCCCTGTACCGCCCTGTGTCATTCCGGGCGCCATCCCCCGCCCGCAGCCGCTCTCAAGGGTGTCATCCCGGGCGCGGTGCAGCGCGCAGCAATGCTCCGCAGACCCGGGACCCATCCCCACGCGTCGGCTCCCGCCGCCAGCGCCCCACCCCGGCGTCATCACCCGCCACGCGCTTTCGGGGGCACAGGCTCCGTGTGATCCATGGGCCCCGCGTCACCGGAAACTCACGACCCGGCGTGCCACCGGCACGCGACCCCGGCCCCGAAAGCGCGGCAGCCGCGCGCGCCGAACAATCCGTCAAAATCAATATCAAACAGATTGAAATGACTTATACTCTCCGCGGCCCAACGGTTCGGGCCAGAGGGAGCATTCCTTGAACGGGCTAGACAGGGTATCCGCATGAGGCCGCACGCCGAGCCGTATCTGCAAACGCGCGCCAGACTCTGCAATGCCTGTCTCGTCGGTCTGGCAATCGCCTGTTTCCCGGCGCTGGCGGCAAGCCTGTGGCGCGTTTCGTCGATTGGCTGGCAGCCGGTCATGGGCCTGCATATCGCCCTGGCAATCCTCATTACCCTGGTGGCCGTCTTCCGCAATCGCGTTCCATATGTCCTGCGCGCCGGATTCATCGTGTTCTTCTTCATGAGCATCGGACTCGCCGGGATTTGGACATTCGGTCTGGCCACCGGTTCGATCGCCTTCCTCGTGGTGGCGCCGGTTCTCGCCGCGGTGCTGTTCTCGATGCCTGCCGGGATCGTCGTGCTCGCGCTGATCCTTGCAGGCGCCGCCGCGATCGGCGGCGCGATGGTTCTCGGCACCCTTGCCAACCGCGTCGATGCCAATGCCTACAACACCAGCCTGGTTGCGTGGGTGCTGTTCGTCGTCGGCCTGCTGCTCTCGAGCGGCGCCCTGGTGCTGTTCACCGGCATTCTCAACCGCACCTTCATCGATACGCTGAACAGCGTCCAGGAGCATGCCAGCGCGCTGCAGGCCAGCGAGAGCCGGCACCGGAGCCTGATCGACAACCTGCCGCAGATCGTCTTCTCATGGTCGTCGACGGCCGGGACGCTCTACAATTCACCCCGCGTCGAGGACATGCTGGGATATTCTCCGGCGTTTCTGCTGGAACACCCGCATCACTGGTCGGAGTCGATCCATCCCGACGACAAGCCACAGGTTGAAAAGGCCGCGGAGGGGCTCAAGCACGGCAAGCCCTTCGATCTGGCCTACCGGATACGCGACGCGGCGGGGCAGTGGCGCTGGGTTCACGACAACACGATCGCCATCCACCGCAAGGACGACGGCTTCATCGTCGATGGCATCATCACCGACATCACCGCCCAGCGCCTGGCCGAGGAGCAATTGCGCCAGTCCCAGAAGATGGAAACGATCGGCCAGCTGACCGGCGGCATCGCCCATGACTTCAACAACCTGCTGTCGATCATGGAGCTCAACGCCGAGTACCTGAAGCCGGTCGTCGATCTCGACGAGGAGGCGCGCCCGAGGCTCAAGATGCTCCGCAAGGCGATCCTCCGCGCGTCGTCGCTCACCAGCCGCCTGACCGCCTATTCCCGGCGCCAGGTGCTGTCGCCGGCGCCGACCGACATTGCCGGGCTGCTATCGGGCCTGAACGACCTGCTCCAGCACACGCTCGGGGAGACGGTCACGCTGCGGGTCGGCCACTTGCCGGGGCTGTGGCCCGCGATCGTCGATCCCCACCAGCTCGAAAGCGCCCTGATAAATCTCGCCATCAACGCCCGGGACGCCATGCCGGACGGCGGGTTGCTGACGATCTCGGCCGGCAACACCACCCTGGGCGGGGAAGGGCCCGACCAGCGTCCGCAGGGAAACCTCCTGGCCACCGAGGAGGTCATTCCCGGCGACTACGTGGTGATCTCGGTCACCGACACCGGCACCGGCATGCCGCCCGAGGTGCTGCAGCACATGTTCGAACCCTTCTACACGACCAAGGACGTCGGCGAGGGCAGCGGGCTCGGCCTGAGCATGGTCTACGGCTTCGTCAGCCAGTCCAGGGGATTTCTGACCGTCGACAGCATCGTCGGTCAGGGCACGACACTGAGACTCCACCTGCCGCGATCCGCCATCGCGGTCGCCGAAAAACCGCGCGTCCGGGACACCGTGCCGTCGCCCCGGGCCCGCACCGGCCAGCAGATCCTGGTGGTCGAGGACGACCCGGACGTCCGTGCCGTACCGGTGCTGATCCTCAAGCGTGCGGGCTACCAGGTGGTGGAGGCGGCAAACGCCGAGGAGGCCCTTGCCCTGTTCCGGCAGCAGCCGTCCTTCGACCTGCTGTTCACCGACATCGTGATGCCGGGAAAGATGAACGGCGTGCAGCTCGTCAAGGAGGCCCGGAAACTGCAGCCCGACCTCGCCGTGCTGTTCACCTCCGGCTACACGGAAGAAGCCTTCGGACGGACGGACAAGTCCGGCATCGGCGGAGAAATCCTGCAAAAACCCTATCGTCGCAAGGACTTGCTTGAGCGGGTCCGCGCCGCTCTCGACAATGCGAACGCGTGAGACGGCTGACATACGGCCGTCCGGGGACACCTTGGCCGAGCCGCATCGTCGCGCGCAACACCGACGCTGCCCTGCCGGTTGATTCGTGTTATTTATCGATCGATAATGATTTGGATCATCTCTGGGGGGAATGCCAGCATGTCCGTATTGTCCGACCGCGTGCCCTACACCGCCATCGTCGACCGCCCGAAACTGCGCCTGCCGGACGATGCGCGCATCGCCGTGTGGGTGATCGTCAACGCGGAGGAATGGCGCATGGAAGGCGCCATGCCCCGCACGGTGCTGCCGCCGCCCATGGGCCAGCCGCTGCTGCCCGACGTGCCCAACTGGTCGTGGCATGAATACGGCATGCGCTCGGGCTTCTGGCGCCAGTTCGAGGCGCTGACATCCCGCGGCATCCCGGCGACCTTCGCGGTCAACGGCAGCGTCTGCAAATCCTACCCGCGGGTGGCGGGTGCGGCGAAGGAGGCCGGCTGGGAGTTCATGGGGCACGGCTTCCTGCAGGGCCCGATGCACAAGGTCGCCGATCAGCGCAACGCGATTGCCCGCACCATCGAGACGATCGCCGAGTTCACCGGACAGGCGCCGCGCGGCTGGGAAAGCCCCGGCCTGACCGAGACCGACGAGACGCTCGATCTGCTGCGCGAACACGGCATCGATCATGTCGCCAACTGGGTGTTTGACGATCTTCCCGAGACCATCGACACCGCGCACGGCCCGATGCTGGCGCTGCCCTATACGGTGGAGACCAACGACGTGGTGGTGCATGCGGTCCAGCAGCATCCCGCGGCCGAATTCCTGACCCGCGGCACCGACCAGTTCGACCGGCTGTACCAGGAAGGCGCGCAGGCACCGCGCTGCATGGCGATCTCCATCCATCCCTTTCTCACCGGCGTGCCGCACCGCATCGGCTACCTCGAGGCGCTGCTGGACCACATCCAGGCGCATGCCGGCGTCGTGATGATAACGGCAGGCGAGATGGCCGACTGGTACCGCGGCGAGATGAAACGGCTCGCCCGCTAGCCGCGCGGCGGTGCCCGCCCGGACCCGATTCCGGTCATGGCCATCGCCTCTCCGGCCCGCTAGACTCGGACCCGGAGAGCCAGAGCCACCAGACAAAAGGGCCACCAGACGAAAGGGCTGCAGCAGATGGCGACCGTGAGACAATTGCTCGAGGCGAAGGGACACGAGGTTCTGTCCATAGGGGCGGATGACAGCGTCTTCGACGCCATCAAACTGATGGCCGACAGGGACGTCGGCTCCCTGGTCGTCTTCGATGACGGCAAGCTGGCCGGCATCGTCACCGAGCGCCACTACGCGCGAAACGTCTTTCTCAAGGGCAAATCCTCCCCCAACACCACCGTTCGCGAGATCATGTCGGATCGGGTGGTCTGTGCCTGGCCGGACCAGACGGTCGAGGAATGCATGGCGGTGATGACCGACAAGGCCGTGCGCCATCTTCCCGTCCTCGACAAGAAGCAACTCATCGGTCTGGTGTCGATCGGCGATCTGGTGAAGAGCATCATCAGCGACCAGAAATTCATCATCGAGCAGCTCGAGCACTACATCACCAGCTGACCGCAGCCCCGCCGGAACCGCGCCACCGGGAACGCGCGCCGCGCGCCCCTGCGGGCCGGCAGGCGGCAGAGGCCCGCGAGTGTGCGCCGTGCTTGCTTAACGCCGCGGCCAGGAGTAGATCTTGTGGCGGGGAGCCCGCGCCTGATCGGAACGCCGGGCGGAGATGAACGGGCCCCCGCGACAGCCCCGCCGCACGCGGTGGTGATGTCCTCTGACAGCGTTCGCCTTTCTTGTGCCTTTCGAAGCCTGAACGCCTGCCGTCCGGTTGCGCCGCGCGCCCGCACAGTCGCGGGCCCCTGCCGCATGCCGGAGCCCGCATGCGCCGTGGCCACCCGCCACGGTGCAAGCGGCACACGGTTCTTGATACGGCCACCGGTGCGGCGGCCGACACCTGAGCATGCGGTCTCCCGCCTCGCGCGCCATCGCGTCAAGGCCGGGACCGCGACAAGACGCGATCCCCCTGCCCCAGGACCGGACGCGGTCTCGAAGGAAACTCCGATGGGAAAAGGCAACAACAGACGCGGCAACAAGGAAGTCCGCAAGCAAAAGCAGGTCAAGCCGAAAGCGGCCGCCACCTCCGACCTGAAATCCGGGTCGTCGACGCTCACGATGGGCGGCAAGAAGGTCAAGTAGACCTCTGCGGCATGCCGGGGCGCGGCCGGGCCGGCAACCGGCCCCGAACACCGCGCGCTTCACGGGCACGCGGCTCGCAAGGCCGCGTGCGGATACGGGCGGCGTCGCTACTCCAGCGTCCCCAGCGCGGTGAGCACGCGCATCGGCGTCGCGGGCTGCTCGTAGAGCGACGCGTTCAGCGGCCGCAGCGCATCGTTGATGGCGTTGAGGATCGCCGCCGGCGCACCGCCGGTACCCGCCTCGCCGGCCCCCTTCGCGCCGAGCACCGAGGTGCGCGTCGGCGTCTCCACATGCGCCACCGTGATGTCGGGCATCTCGCCCGCCATCGGCACCAGGTAGT